>JAITIH010000006.1 GCA_031279525.1 Deltaproteobacteria bacterium
ACCAGGGCCGGGAAACAGGCGTCGTTGTTGACGTGGCGCAGGCCCTCGTCGATCCCCTCCCGGGCGTAAGAGTCGACTATCTTCAGCCGATAGCCCTCGGGCTCAAAGGCCGAGGCCAAAAAGCCCCAATGGATTGGGGCCATCTGGGGGCAGAGGACCTCGTACTCCTTTTCTCGGCCTTTTTCGGCCCGGACCGACCGGTAACGGTAAACGACCGGGGAAAAATTCTGGGTCTCTTGACGCTTTCTCTCCCTAATGGCGGCCAAAAGGGAGCGGACCCGAATCCGGGCCGCCCCTAAGTTGGCCCCTTCGTCGATCTTTAATAAGGTGTAGACCTTACCGGCCGCCTGGACGATCTCGGCGACCTGGTCCGTGGTCACCGCGTCTAGGCCGCAGCCAAAGGAGTTCAGCTGGACCAGCTCCAGCCCTTCGTTAGCGGCGCAAACCAAAGCCGCCCGGTACAGCCGCGAGTGGGGGATCCACTGGTCCCGGACCCTTAAAGCCAGCTTAGCCGGGGCTAGGTGGTCGATGGCGTCGGCGGTCAATACCCCCAGGCCGTTGGCCGTGATGAGCTCGGGAATCCCGTGGTGGACCTCTGGGTCGATGTGATAGGGGTGCCCGGCCAGGATTATGGCCCGGCGTTTATTCTTGGCCAAAAGCCCCAAAGCCCGGCTGCCGGCCGAGCGGACGTCGGCCCGAAACCGGCTTTGCTCGGCGTAGGCGGCCTTAAGGGCCCCTTTGACCTCCGATTTATCCAGCCGCAAAAAGGCCAGCTCGCGGGCTAGGCGGTTGACGAGGCGCCCAGGGGCGGCGGCCAGGTCCAAAACCGGGCTAACCAGGCGGACCCCGGAGTCCTTAATGGCGTCTAGGTTTAGGCGAATGAGCTCCGGGTAGCCGCCGACCAGGGGGCAATTGTAGCGGTCCTCGGTGGGGTAGACGGCCGGCAGCTCCAAAGGGGCGCAGGGGAAAAAGATAAAATCCGGCCGGGCCGACAAAAGGGCCAGGATATGGCCATGGACGAGCTTGGCCGGGTAGCAGACCGTCTGGGAGGGGATGGTCTCCAAGGCCGAGTTGAATAGATCTTTGGAGGAAGGCGGCGACAGCTCCACCCGAAAGCCTAAATAGTGGAAAAAGGTGAACCAAAAAGGATAGGTCTCGTAAAAGCCCAAAGCCCGGGGTAGGCCCACCCGGCCGCGACTTTCGGCCGTAGGCCTTGGGTTGTAGACCTGAAACAGGCGGTAGAGGTTCCAGCTAAATAGGTTGGGTGGGGGCTCGAAAGGCGATTTTAGCCGGCTTAGGCCGCTTAAGGTGGGCAATTTCTCCAAATGGCGAGAAATTTCCCCTAGCCGGGCCTTCTGGGCCAGGGCGTCGATGCGGTCCACGGTGGGCCTTTTGACCGCCGCCCCTCTTTCGCAGCGGTTGCCGGAAATAAAATGGCGGCCGTCGGAAAAGCGGCTGACGGTTAGCAAACAGCGGTTCTCGCACTTATGGCAGCGCCGGTTGCTGGAGGCCACCGTAAAGGCTTCTAAGGCCTGAGCCCCGATGATGGACGACGGGCCGGGCCGGTCCCGCCAGTCCTCTTGAGCCAAAAGGGCCGCGCCCAAGGCCCCCATGAGGCCAGCCACGTCGGGCCTAACCACCTCCCGGCCTATGGACAGCTCAAAGGAGCGTAAGACCGCGTCGTTAAAGAAAGTCCCGCCTTGGACGACCACTTTTTCGCCCAACTCCTCGGGCCGGTTGATCCTAATGACCTTAAAAAGGGCGTTTCTGACCACCGAGTAGGACAAACCCGCCGAGATGTCCCCGACCAGGGCCCCCTCTTTTTGGGCCTGCTTGACCCTGGAGTTCATGAAGACCGTGCAGCGGCTGCCTAGGTCCGTGGGTTGGGTGGCCAATAAGGCCACCCGGGCGAACCCCTCGGCGTCGAGGCTTAGGGTTTGGGCGAAATTCTCCAGAAAGGAGCCGCAGCCGGAGGAGCAGGCCTCGTTCAGCATCAACCGCTCGATGACCCCGTTGCGGACCGATAGGCACTTGATCTCCTGGCCGCCGATGTCGACGATGAAGCTGACGTCCGGGACGAAGCTAGCCGCGGCCTTGTAGTGGGCCACCGTCTCCACCTCGCCAAAGTCCACGCCCAAGGCCGACTGGATCAAGGCCTCCCCGTAACCGGTCACCCCAGCCCGGGCCACCTGGCAGTGGGCGGGCTTGGCCTGGTAAAACCGACTTAAGGCCAAAATAGCCGAGTTTAGAGGGTTGCCGTTATTGTGGCCGTAGTAGGAGTGGACCAAAGCCCCGTTTTCGTCCAAGGCCACTAGTTTAGTGGTGGTGGAGCCCGCGTCTAAGCCCAAAAAAAGCCGCCCTCTCTCCTCGCCCCGCCTTTTAGGCCAGTCGGCTCGGGGCAGCCGGGCCTTTTCATGGCGATCCCGAAATTCTTTGAGCTCTTCTAAGTTTTTAAACAAAGGCGGCAGAAAGGTCATTTCCGGGGCCGCCTCGGCCGCGGCCAACTTTTCCACTTTTAGCCGCCAGAAGTGGGTGGGTTTGGCCTCTTCCTTGGCCGAGACCAAGGCCGCCCCTAAGGCCACGAACAACTGGGCCTCAGGCGGGCAGACCGCCTCGTGAGGAATCAGGCGCAGGGTTTCCACGAACCTTTGGCGCAGCTCGGGCAGAAAAAACAACGGCCCGCCCAAAAAAGCCACGTGGCCACGGATCCGGCGGCCGCAGGCCAAGCCGCCGATGGTCTGATCCACCACGGATTGGAAAATCGAGGCGGCGATGTCTTCCTTAGCCGCCCCCTCGTTTAATAGGGGCAGAATGTCGGCCTTGGCGAAAACCCCGCAGCGGGCGGCGATGGGGTAAATGGTTTTGGCCCGACTAGCCAGATCGTTTAGCCCGGCGGGATCGGTCTGGAGAAAGGTGGCCATCTGATCGATAAAGGCCCCGGTGCCCCCAGCGCAGGTCTCATTCATCCGCTGGTCGATCCCGGCGTCGAAAAAAGTCAGCTTAGCGTCTTCCCCGCCCAGCTCAATAGCCACGTTGGTCCGGGGCAAATGCCGCCGCACCGACTCGGCCCCGGCCACCACCTCTTGGACGAAAAGTGCTCCAAGGAGCTCGGCCGCCTTGATGCCCCCGGAGCCAGCCACGGCCAAGGTCGCCTCCCTTTCGGGAAACTGGCCCATGGCCTCGCCCATGGCCTTAAGCAAGGCTCGCCGGATGTCGGAATAATGACGGTTATAGCTATGGTGGAGCAGCCGCCCGTCTTCCTCGGTCACGACGACTTTTAAAGTCGTGGACCCAATGTCCAGCCCGATATGGAGAAGACCCTCGCCCATCGATCCGCCTTAAAGTTAGAGTCTTTGTCTTGGCCATTGGCCAAGGCCGCTAAAATGAAGGCCAGATTATACCATATTAATATGGTTTCAAAAGCGGCCTATGACCCGGGGCGAGGCCTGAACCTTACGCCGTCCCCCGGCCTTGGGGCCATACCCGACCCCGCCGGCCGCTCTTTGGCCCCAAAGATTGGGCCATCGCTCCACTCGCCCTCCTCGTCTTCCTGGCCCAGGCTCGCCGTAATGGGCGTAAAGGACTGAACCTGGCTCTGACGCTGGCTCTGGTTCGAGCTCTGGCTCGGGATCGGGCTCTGGCTCTGGCTCAACCTAAGCCTTTCCTCGATCCGGTCTTTAAGAGCCTCTATGGCGAGCTCCTGGCCTAAGCGGAGTTTTGGCTTTTCCTCCATTTCGCTGGCCTCGACCGGGCAGAGCTCTAGCGGCGCGAGGCTCTGGCTGTGGCTCTGACTCTGGCTTTGGATCTGGGAGGGGCTCTGGCGTGAGGTGGGGCGCGGTGGCTGTGTGTGGCGCGGTCTGTGGCTCGGGCTCGGGATCGGGCTCTGGCTCGGGATCGGGCTCTGGCTCGGAATCGAGCTCTGGCTCTGGCTCAACCTAAGCCTTTCCTCGACCCGGTCTTTAAGAGCCTCTATGGCGAGCTCTTGGCCGAAGAGGGGTTTTGGCCTTTCCTCCATTTCGCTGGCCTCGACCGGGCGGAGCGCGAGCGGCGCGAGGCTCTGGCTCTGGCTCAGCTTATGCCTTAGCTTTTCCTCGGCCCGGTCTTTAAAAGCCTCCGCGACTACCGCCTGGCTGAGGCGGGGCTCGCGCCGTTCCTCCAGGGAAAGCCGCAGCTCTTCCTCGACGATCTGGGCCATCCTATGGCCCATTTCGCTCTTGAGGCGGCAGGCCAGGCCGACGCCGAAAAAATGGTCTTCGTCTTGGTCCTTTTTTTTGCTTAGAGGATCGCCTCGGGCGATCGCCAGCGTCAAGGCGTACTGGGACTCGGGATAGCCCAACAAATAAGCAAAAAAGGAAGCCGTGCCCTGGCCGTGAGCCCCAGACAGCGGGTCCTGCCAGGCGTCGCGGTCGACCCGGACCTTTAGGCGGTCGCCGACCATAAAGACCCCCGCCACCGCCGACGGCGCCCTCCGGCGGAGCCTTTGAGCCTTGGCGGGCCTGGGATCGGGGCCAGACCCCTCTTCCGGGGCCTGGCGAGGGGCGGGCGGCTCGACGGGGGTCGCCAAAGGGCTGTGGGCCAGCCAGTAGCCGGGGTAATTGTCGTAAGACAGGCCAATGGTCTGGGTAAAGCATTGAATGAGCTCGCTT
>JAITIH010000101.1 GCA_031279525.1 Deltaproteobacteria bacterium
CGGCGGCCGACGTCCTTTTGGACGGCGGCCTCATCGCGGGGCCGACCCAATCCTTTTACGCCTTCATGGCCCTGGCCGACAAGCCCAAGGCCCTGGAAAGGTTGGCCAAGCTCAAAGCCGGTCGGGCCATTGAGCAGCCGTTTCTTTTGCTCATCGACTCCATTCCCCGGGCCGCCTGTTACGCCCTGGAGACCAGCGAGGCGGCCAAGCTCCTCATGAACCGCTTCTGGCCTGGGCTTCTGACCCTCCTTTTCACCGGGCACAGCGGCCTGCACCCGCTGCTCATGGGCAAAGCCAATACCGTGGGCCTAAGGGTCGAAGGTCTAGGGCTCGTCCGTCGCCTCATTCGCATGGTCGACCGGGGGCTGACCGGCACGAGCGCCAATGGCCACAAGTCCGCCCCCCCGACCACGGCCGACGAGGTTTTGGCCAATTTCGACGAGCGGATCGACCTTATAATCGACTCAGGGCCCACCTCCGGCCGAGCTTCCTCGACCATCGTGGACGTGAGCTCGGCCGAGCCGTGGATCTTCCGCAAAGGGGCCATCCCCTGCGAGGATCTCGCGACAGTTTGCCCAAATTTAAAATACTCCTAGACTTTTCCTTTTGAGGTTATTATGGAAGCCCTTGATTTTCTGATCCAAGGGATCGGAAGTTTGATAAACTTTATTCTTCACATCGACGTCCATCTGGACAACTTAGTCGCCCAGTACGGCTGGCGAGTCTACCTCATCCTCTTCGCCATCGTCTTTTGGGAGACCGGGGTGGTCGTCTGCCCTTTTCTGCCCGGGGACTCTTTGCTGTTCGCCGCCGGGGCCATCGCCGCCCGAGACGGCTCGCCCTTAAGCCCGGGTGCGCTGCTCGCGGTCATAATCCTGGCCGCCTTTTTAGGCGACACCTTTAACTATTGGATAGGCCGCATAATAGGGCCCAAGGCCTTAAACCGAGACGGCAGGTTCCTAAAGCGCAAATATCTGGACAAAACCCGAGACTTTTACGAAAAATACGGGGCCTCCACCATCATAATCGCGAGATTCGTCCCCATCGTCCGGACCTTCGCCCCCTTCGTGGCCGGGGTGGGGGCCATGCGCTACCCTCGGTTTTTAACGTTTAACGTCGTAGGCGGGGCGGCCTGGGCCTTAATCTTTATAACGGCCGGCTACTTCTTCGGCGGCCTGGCGATGGTCCGAAAAAACTTTACCATGGTCATTATGGCCATCATCGTCCTTTCGGTCCTGCCTATGGTCGTGGAATACGTTAAAGCTCGCCGCCGCGGGGCGGCGGAACGAAAAGCCCAAGCCGACGAGGCGGCCCCGACCGGTCGGGACGCCCAAAATAGCCTCAAAGCCCCGGAAAACGCCGCCGGCCCGGTCGGCCCGGCCGATTGAAATAGGCCCCGTTAGAGGCCCCCTCGCCTTGGGGGCCAGCCAAACTTTCTTTTTTGGGGCTCGCCTTTCGGATCCTTTACGGGATCCGCCCCTTCGGATCCTTTACGGGGCTCGCCCCTGGATCCTAAATGGGGCCCTTAATGGAATTTCTTCGAAGGCCGGCCTCAGATCCACCGCGGGAGCCAAGGCCGGCCTACTTTCTAAGGCCAAATTGGGCCATTCGAGCTGCGTTATGGACTACAAAAAAACCCTGAACCTGCCTAAGACCGACTTTCCCATGAAAGCTTCCCTGGCCCAAAGGGAGCCGGCTTTCCTGGAAAAATGGCGCAAAATGGGCCTTTACGACCAACTTCAAGAATTGGGCAAGGGCAAGCCCCAGTGGGTCCTCCACGACGGGCCGCCTTACGCCAACGGCCAAATTCATATGGGCACGGCCTTAAACAAGGTCTTAAAGGACATTATCGTCAAATCCAAGGTCATGGCCGGATTTAGGTCCCCTTATTTGCCGGGTTGGGACTGCCATGGCCTACCCATCGAGCACCAGGTCGACCAGAGCCTAGGGGCCAAGAAAAAAAGCCTAAACCGCTCGGAAATCCGCAAACTATGCCGTAAGCACGCGGAAAAGTTCGTGGAGGTCCAGTCGCGGCAGTTTCAAAGGTTAGGCGTTTTGGGCGACTGGGCCAATCCTTACCTGACCATGAGCTTTCAGTACGAGGCCATCATCGCCCGGGAGCTAGGCCAGGCGGCCTTGGACGGCCGCCTTTACCACAGCTTAAAGCCCGTCCTATGGTGCGGCCAGTGCCAGACGGCCTTAGCCGAAGCCGAGGTCGAGTACGCCAACGTCTCCTCCGACTCTATTTACGTGGCCTTTCCCCTAAATGGGGAGGCCGGGGCCCTAAGCCCGGCCCTGGCCGGCCGGACGGTCGAGCTGGTCATCTGGACCACCACGCCCTGGACCATCCCGGCCAACCTAGCCGTGGCCTATAACCCGGAGTTCGCCTACGCCGCCTATGACCTAGGCGGCCGGGCCTTGATCCTGGCCAAAGAGCTGGCTCCGAGCCTTTGGGCCAAGATGGGGGCCGAGTCGGTCGCGGAGATCGCCGATATCGACCCCAAAAAGTTCGTCGGCCAGGTGGCCAGCCACCCCCTTTACGACCGCGACTCCCTGGTGGTCCCGGCCCGCTACGTGACCTTGGAGC
>JAITIH010000141.1 GCA_031279525.1 Deltaproteobacteria bacterium
GCTGGCCGCCGGAGACCTGGGAGGGGCGGTGGCTGGCCCAAGGGCCTAAGCCCACCTGCTCTAAGGACTCCATGGCCCTTTTTTTGCGCTCGACGGCGGGAAGGCGGGCGTACAATAAAGGCAAAGCCACGTTTTCCAGGAGATCGGCTCGAGGCAGGAGGTTAAAGCCCTGGAAGACGAAGCCAATGTAGTGGAGCCGACGGTTGGCCAGCTGATCCGGCGAGAGGCGCTCTACCTCCTCGCCCAAAAGCCGGTAAACTCCGCTGGTCGGCCGGTCCAGGCAGCCTAGGATGTTCATGAAGGTGGACTTGCCCGAGCCCGACGGCCCCATGATGGCCGCGAACTCGCCCTCGGACAGGGTAAAGTCCACCCCATGGAGGACCGGCAGCTCCCCGGCCCCGGTGTAATAGCTTTTGGCCAGATCCTTGGTTTCGATGACCAGGCCCATTAGAACCTCCCCGGTGGGGGTGGTCCGCCAGGCCCGCCGCGGCCGCCGCGGTTGCCGCCCGGCCTGGAGAAGAGGTTCCTTTCGGCCTCGGCTTTCTCGTTTTCGCCGACGACGACC
Organism: Deltaproteobacteria bacterium; assembly: GCA_031279525.1. Classification (GTDB taxonomy): domain Bacteria; phylum Desulfobacterota; class Desulfarculia; order Adiutricales; family Adiutricaceae; genus JAIROO01. The sequence continues at coordinate 566 of JAITIH010000141.1, forward strand.
ATGTCGCCGGGTTTAAGGTCCCCGGATTTAACCACCGTGGAGCGCAGGTCGGTGGCCCCTAAATGGAGCTTGACCGGCCGGGGCCGACCATTGGCGTCCATGACGAAGACCTGACCCTCGGTGGGGGCGTTTTCCGGATTGGTGGAGTCGGCCACGGCCGTCTGGGCGGCCATTAAGGCCCCCTGGCCGCCGCTATCGGCGGCCCCTTGGAAGGGGCGGTAATTAAGGGCCGTGTTGGGGACCAACAAGACGTCGTCTTCTCGGTAAAGCTCAATGTCGACGTAGGCGGTCATGCCCGGCAACAAACGGCCGTCGGGATTGGAGACGTCCACCACCACGTCGTAGGTGACCACGTTGGAGGTGTTGGTGGGGTTTAGGCGGATCTGCCTTAAGATCCCCTTAAAGGTTTGGCCCGGGTAGGCGTCCACCGTGAAGGAGGCGAGCAGGCCCGGCTTTAAGCGGCCAATGTCGGCCTCGGCGAAGCTGGCGTTAATCTGCATCTGGGTCAGATCGCCGGCGATGTCGATCAAGGTCGGCGTCTGAAAGCTGGCGGCCACGGTCTGGCCCACGTCGACCGCTCGGTTGACGACCACCCCGTCGATGGGGGCCAAGATCTTGGTGTTGTTAAGGTTGTAGATATCCTGGTTTAAGGAGGCCACCTGCTGCTCTAGGCCGGCCTCGGCTATGTCCAGGTTGGCCTTGGCCGTGTCCAGCTCCTCTTGGGGCGTGGCCCCGGCCTGCTTCAGCTTAACCAGGCGGTCGTACTTGATCCTGGCTAGGCGGCACTGGGCCTCGGCCGTCTTGACGTTGGCCCGGGCCATGCTGACCTTGGCCTGGAAAAGGTCGTCGTCCAAAACGACCATGAGGTCGCCGGCTTTAACCGTGTCGTTAAAGTCGACTTTTAGCTCGCGGATGGTTCCGGAGACCTGGGTGCCCACGTTGACTAAGCGGACCGGGTTAAGGGTCCCGGTGGCGCTCACGGCCATGCGCAGTTGGCTTTTAGCCACGCGTTGGAGGCGGAAAAAATCGTCGGGCGGCCCGCTGGACCAAGGCCGCCAGATAAAAAGGCCGACCGCGACCGCGATTGCGAGGATGGCGAGAATAATTTTAAATTTAGAGTGTTTCATATGTGAATTGACCTAAAAAAAGATAAAAAATATAAGGCAAGTTAAGACGAGCTACAAGACAAGTTGGGCCTAAAGGGTCCAAAAGGCCCTCAAAGCGAAAAGGCCAGGGGCTTAGGCGGCCCCGGGCGAGCCAACTCGGCGAAGGCTTCCGGCAAGAAGGCCGCCGTCTCCGAGGGCAAGATCCCTCGGGACCCTAAGCGCTGGGCGGCCAGGTCCCCGGCTCGGCCGTGGGCGTAGGCCCCTAAGCCGGCCGCGGCCAAGGGGCTTAGGCCCTGGGCCAAAAGGCCAGTCAAAAGGCCGGTCAAGACGTCCCCGGAACCGCCAACGGCCTGGGCCGGGCCGCCGGTGGAGTTGACCAGGTAGCGGCCGGAGCGGGGGTCCAGGATTAGGGTGTGCTGGCCCTTCAGCAAGACCGTGGCCTGGCTTACTTGGCCCAAGGCCAAAAGAGACCTAAAGCGGTCCCGCTGGATCTCTTTGGGGGAGGCCCCCAAGAGGGTCCCGGCCTCCCCAGGGTGGGGGGTCAGGATTCGGGGGCCGGCGGCGGTGGCTAAAATATCCAATTTCCCGGCTAGGGCGGTCAAGGCGTCGGCGTCCAGGACTAGGGCCTGGGGGGTCTCGGCGGCCAGTCGCTTGACCAAGGCCCGGGCCCCCGGGCCCAGGCCTAGGCCGGGGCCTAGGCCCAAAGGCTTGTTTCTCGTCGTTAAAAACTCTTTAAGGGGATCGGCCGCCTCTGCGGCGAATTGGCCAGGGGCTTCCTCGGGGAGGGCCAGGGTCATGGCCGAGATCAGATCCTGGGTGAAGATGAGCCCGCCTTGGGCCGGGTAGGCGGCGGTGACTAGGCCGCAGCCTGAGCGCAAAGCCCCTAAAGCGGCTAAAGCCAGGGCCCCGGTCTTCCCGGCCCCCCCGCCGCAGACGACCGCGTGCCCAAAGGAGCCCTTGTGCCCGGCCCCGGGCCGGGCCGGCATAAACGAGCGGGCCAGGGCCTCGTCTAGATATAGGCCTTTTGGTTCAGCTTTCGCGAACATCCTGGGGGTCAGGCCTAGGTCGGCCACCTTAGCCTTTCCAGCGAGGCTGGGGCCGTCGTTTAGGAAGAGGCCCCTTTTATAGGTCCCCACGGTGGCGGTCAGGTCGGCCTTAACGACCGGGCCTAAAGCTAGGCCGTCGTCGGCGGACAGGCCCGAAGGCAGGTCCACGGCCAAGACCGGGCCGGGGTGGCCTTGGGCCTGGGCCAGGGCTTTAAGGATGGGCCCCTCCACCGGGCGGGCCAAGCCCGTCCCCAATAAGGCGTCGATCAAAAGGGCCTTTGGGTCGATCTCGGGAGCGGGGTCCTCTTCGCCGCGGATAGTCGCGAGTGGCAGGCCCAGGCTCTTGTGCAAGGCCAGGTTAATGGCGGCGTCGCCGACCGGCTCGGGGCCGACCTGGTAGACCTTAACCGCGTGGCCTTTGGCCTCGAACAGGCGGGCCAAGACCAGCCCGTCCCCGCCGTTTTGGCCGGACCCGGCCAAAACGACCACAGGCCGGCTGGAATCGGCGGCCAAGTCGGGCCAGAAATCCAGGGCGATCCGGAAAATGGAGCGGGAAGCGTTTTCCATGAGGACCAGGCCGATCAGGCCAAATTTCATGGCCGCCCGGTCTAAGGCTCGGCTCTCTTGACTGTCGGTTATGTACATTAAGTCCCTATAGTCGGTCGAGGCGGCGGGAAAGCCTAAAAGGGCCAGGGTCAATTCGCAGCGAATATTGGCGAGCTTAGCCAATAAAGAACGCCGCCTCTTTGCGAATAAACCCATTACCTTGCGGCTAATCTCGCGAGGAGGCGGGCAAATGACGCTTATTTTTAAAAGATAACTTTAAAAGGTCATAATTACAAGTAAAAAATCGCTGGGACGGGCGAGTTTTTTAGGGGGCGCGGTTAGGGCGTTTTTGGGGGCCGCGGACGGCTAGGAGGAAGAAAAAAGCGAGGGAAATTGGCGTCTTAGGGAGAGAAAAAGATGATGGAAGTTGGCGGCTTAGGGAGAGAAAAAGGTGATGGAAGCTGGTGGCTTAGGGAGAGAAAAAGACGAGGGAAGTGGGCGGCCAGGGGAGAAAAGGACGAAGGAAGCCGACGGCTGGTAGACCGCCTGGACCGGTTGGGCCTGGGGATGGCGGGAATATGTGGGAATCGAACCCACCTAGGCGACGGTCTATCGCCAGCATTGGTTTTGAAGACCAAGGAGCTCACCAGAACCCATATATTCCCGGCGGCAATGTATAACAACTTGGCTCGCTAGTCAATAAACGGCGCGGCAGCAATTCTAATTATGGGCTGAAAATTTTTTGGTGACCGGCAATCCGGAGAGCTAGAATTTTTCTTAAAACTCCGTGACGTAAAATTAGGTCAGAAAAACGGAGC
>JAITIH010000016.1 GCA_031279525.1 Deltaproteobacteria bacterium
AAAGTCTAGGATCGCCCCTTTGCGGTCTTTTCTTTCCTCCCAGCCAAAATAAGTCAGGACCCCGCCTAAGGTGACGATGGCCAGTGGGGCGATAGCCTTGATCAGGATCCAGAAAAAACTGAACCAGGTGACGAAAAGGACCAGGCCGCCAATAATGATCAATAAACCTACAAGAAATAATATTGGCATTATTATAATCCTTAATCTTATCCTAAAAGAAGAGATTAGGTATTGACAGATATTCAAAAGAAGAGATTTTTACTACAAAGAAAACGCCGAGAGGTCCAGGGCGGGCTCAAGCCAGGCCTTAGCCGCGCTTTCTTTAGGCCCTAAGGCGAGCCTTAATAGGCGTTTGAAATCTTTGGGCGGCGAGAGAGCCTAATGGCGGCCTAAAACGTGGCCGCGATTACGAAAGAGGGCGCTTGCCGCAATCCGTGCAGACCCCATCCGGGCCAATTATGCCAATGCAGCTTTCGTCCGAGCACAGCCGCCTTTTGGCCTTGGCCTCGCTTTTGGCCCTGGCTTTCGCCATCTTTTGCCCGCAATGGGGACAGAACTTAGCCCATAGGGGAACTGGGTTTTTACAGCTTTCGCAGTTATCCGAGAGCAGCTCGGCTCCGCATTCGTCGCAAGTAAGTTCCATAATTCCGTGGCTTTTTATGGCTCTAGAAGGGACCAATTAAAGGCCCAAAAGGTTCGAGGCCGTGCTATAATATCGTCGCCGACCGCGACGAGCTGGGTCAGTTGCCAATCCCCATAAAAGCCAGGCCAAAAAAGCCGCTTTAATAATGGTCGCTTTTGGCGGCGCGGAGCCAGATTTTTGGCTCCGTAAGGGAACCGAGCATGATGTAAATATCTTACATTAATCGCTGGGTAAAATCCAGAAACAAGGTTTAACTCAAAAATATTAAATATTTATTTTTTTAACTAAATAATAGTTTTTTAAAAATAATAGCATTTATATAATAAACGTTAAGGCCTGATAAATTTTTTATAGAGGCATTTTAAAAACTGGACGCGGCTTTTTATAAAGCCTTTTTTAAGCCTAAACAAGGCCTTATCGGCCCCCATCTGGCCTCAACTGGCCTTAACGGGTCCTTATCTTGCCCTTTTCTCGCGCCTTTTTTGGGGCGCCCGCGGCGCATAAAAGGGCCTTATCGTCATTATCTTAGGGCTTTTCCCGCCGGGCCTAAGCCCCTTAGCTAGCCTAAGCCCCTTAGCTAGCCAGGCCCCTTAGTTAGCCTAAGTCCCTTAGCTAGCCAGGCCTTTTTAGGGCGCCGAAATCCCTATGAAGGCCGGCTGGCGGCCAGGGCTAGGGCCCTTAAGGCGCTTTTCTAGTTGACGGAAAATTTAAAAGGATATAAATTCTTAAAGTATATGGCCAATTTCAGGTGAAGTTAGACGACGTTTTTAAGTCGTAATTGGCTCTAGGGGGCTTGAGGTTGGCTCGCGTCGCGAACTCGCGATTTTTCGCCCCCGCGTTTTTGGTTTTTGGCTTGGCCTTCGCGCGCTTTAGCGTCGACGCGAGGGCGCGTTTTCCCCGGGCCGCCCGGCTGACCTTAAAAGGCTAAGGCCCTTACAAAAAGGGCGGGCCTTAAAGGACCAAGGCCCTTACAAAAAGGGCTGGCCTTAAAGGGCCTGGCCGCGCGGGCCGACTAAAAGGCCAGGACGCTAAAAGGGATTGACTCGTGAAGCGCATCGCTCTGGACAAGGCTCAGCCTGGGCAGATTCTGGCTGAAAAGCTCACCCGCCACGACGGGGTCCTTCTGGCTAATCAGGGGTCCGAAGTCACCGAAGGGCTGTTAAGGATGCTGGCCCGCCAGAACATAGAAACGATCGTGATCGAGGAGGCCGACGGCCGATCCCCCGAGGAGGTCTTGGCCGGCTACCGAAGTTTTTTGGCTAGCCTGGAGGCCCGTTTCGTCCGAGTGGAAGGGCAGCCGGTCCTGATGGCTCTAAAGAAGACCATGATTTTTCTGGCCGAAAAGGAGCGCGACGAGGCCTTGGCCCTCCTTAGCCCGCCCGAACCCGAGCCTCAATCGGCCGAAAACGCCAGCCAGGATTAAATTTCATGTCCCAGCCAGTCACCCAGGATCGGTCCCAGGCCAAAAAAGAGGTCCGGCGCATCAAGAATCTGCCTACCGTGCCGGGCATCGTGGCCAAGATTTCCCGGATGGTGGAAAACCCAGAGACCTCGGCGGCCGAGGTGGGCCGGCTCATTTCCCAAGACCAGGTCTTGTCGGCCAAGGTCTTGCGGATGGCCAACAGCGCTTTTTTCGGCATGTCCCGGAAGATCAGCTCCATTTCCCAGGCTTTGGTCATCCTAGGCTTCGACGTGGTCAAAGGCCTAGTCCTGACCAGCTCGGTCTTCGACATGATTCAAAAGAGCATGGCCGGCCTTTGGGAGCATTCCATCGGCTGCGCGGCCGCCTCCGGGGCCGTGGCCACCTTGTTGGGCCGCGACGACGCCGAGGAGATCTTGGTGGCTGGGCTCCTCCACGACCTGGGCAAAGTGGTCTTGGCCTTAAATCTGCCCGAGGAGATGAAGCTGGTCCAGAAAAAGGTCGCCTCCGGGCCGGTCCTCTTCCACGAGGCCGAATGCGAGCTTTTGGACTTCGACCACTGCGACTTAGGCCAGTGGCTGGCCGAGCATTGGAATTTGCCCGAAAGCCTTGCTGAGCCCATGCGCCTCCACCACCGCCCGGAGAAGGCGGTCTTAAAGCCCGAGTGCGTGGCCATCGTCCACGTGGCCGACGTCATCGTCCGGGCCAAGGGCTTTGGCAACGCCGGCGACGTCCTGGTGCCTCCCATTTCCATGGCCGCCTGGGAAGCCTTGCGGTTAAGAAAAACCGACTTCCTGCCGATATTGGAAATTTTAGAGCCTAAGCTGGCCAGCCTGTGCGATCTAACCTCGATAGATTAACCGCGCGCCAAAAGTTTAGGCGCTTAATCCCCTGGGCCGCCCTGACTTTGGCCCTGGACTTGACCGCCAAATGGCTGGTTTTAAGGGAATTGGAGCTTTACGAGGTTCGGCCGGTCACGAGCTTTTTTAACCTCGTCTTAGTGGAAAACAAAGGGGCGGCCTTTAGTCTCCTGTCTGGGGACGGGGACTGGCAGGGCCTCAAAATGGCCCTTTTGGCCGGGGTGGCCATGATCCCTTTGGGCTATTTTTTCGCGAGCGCGGAAAAGCTTTCGGCCGTCTCGGCCTTGGGCCTGATCTTAGGCGGGGCTTTAGGCAACGTTCACGACCGGCTCAGCCATAATGGGGTGGTCGACATTTTGGACTTTCACCTTTACGGGCGCCACTGGCCGGCCTTTAACTTGGCCGACGCGGCCATCGTGGCCGGGGTCGCGGCCCTTCTGTGGGTCGCCTTCCGGGAGGGGCGGGGCTCCAAGGTCAAATCTTAAACCGGGGTTTGAGGTTTATTTGTGTCTTTCGTCATTGTCGCGGAACCCAACATGGCCCTGGCCAACTACGCCGCCGACGCCTTGGCCAAGGCTGGCTTCGAGTCTAGGGGAGCGGACGCTCAAAACGAGGCTTTGGCCATCAGCGTGGAGCGGCGGACCGATCTGGTCTTAACCGACTATTACCTGGCCGAGGGCGACGGCCTAGGGCTCATCGCGGCCATTATGGAGCGCTCCCCGGAGACGGCCACGGTCATGGTCACCGGCATGGGCGACGAGAACTTGGCCCGCTCGGCCCTTAGCTTAGGGGCCTTGGACTACGTGATAAAGGGGCGGGACTATTTCGCCGAGTTGCCCTCTTTAGCCGCGAGCTTAATAGAAAAGGCCAACCAAAGGTTGGCTAAAAACGACCTGGAGATCCAAAAGAGCCGGCTTTTGGCCCAAATGGAGCTGGCCAGCTGGCTGGACCACAACTTTAAGAACATCCTCTCCGCCGTCATGGGTTCTTTGGCCCTCATCGACTTTAACAACCCCAACCAGAGTCAGGCCAAAAGGATCGAGTACCTAACCGACGGCCAAGACAGCCTCAAATGCGCGGTCAAGCTTTTGGAGTCCTTAACGTCCATGGCCTCGGTGGTCGGCGACCAGGGGGAAAGCCCCCGCGAGAGCGTTTTAGTCTCGGCCGTGGTCGACGAGGCCTGGGAAAAGGCCCGCCAAGTGGCCAGCCGGTCCTCGCCGGCCGTGGCCGCGGCCGTGGGGAAGGCCACCTTCCAGAACGCCACTCGCTGGCTCCCGCCGCAAAAGGTGGCTTACCAGGATCTCCTGACCATTTTGGAGGCCCTTTTGACCAACGCCTTGGAGGCCGTGGTCCAGGCCCCCGCCCCTTTGATAATGGTGGCCCTGGAAAGGGCCAATCCGGACTTTTTGCGGTTCACGGTCCGGGACAACGGCCGGGGCATGGATGAGAAAGTCCAGCGCCACGCCTTTGAGCCCTTGTTTTCCACAAAAGGCGAAGTGGGGGTCGGTTTGTCCTTGACCACGGCCCGGGTCCTAGTCATCCGCCACTCCGGGGAGATTTTCCTCAAATCGTCCCTAGGGCAGGGGACGAGCGTGGCCTTCACTTACCATGTCGGCGTTTGAGGAGGGCCCCGCCGCCGCCGACCCGCCCGAGTCGCTGCTCCTTCACGTCTGCTGCGGGCCTTGCGCCGTTTGGCCAGTTAAGGCCCTTCTCGCCAAGTTTCCGAAGATTAAGCTTTTATTGTGGTTTTATAACCCCAACGTTCAGCCGCTGGCCGAGTTTCGCCGCCGCCGGGACGGCTTGGCTTTTTTTTTCGCCTGTCTCTTGGGGAAAGGCGGGTCCCTTTCGATTGACTTTTCCCCGCCTTACGACCAAGAAGAATTCCTAGCCATGGCCGCGAAAGAGCCGCTGGCCCCGGGCCGCTGCCTGGGCTGCTATCGGCTGCGCCTTAAAGCCGCGGCCCAGGCGGCCCGGGAAAAGGGCTTTAGCCATTTTTCCACGACCCTTCTTTTCAGCCGAAAGCAAAACCACGAGGCCGTGGCCGGGGCCGGTCGCGAGGCCCAGCTTGGGGAGGCCGCCTTTTATTACGAGGACTTTCGGGTCGGTTGGAAGGAAGGTCAAGCTCAGGCCCGGGCCATGGGCTTGTACCGGCAGAATTATTGCGGGTGCGTTTACGGGGCCGCGGAGCAAGGCTAAAAGGCGCCATTTTGCGATTTGGGAGCTAAAAGCCTTTGGTCGTCGCGGGCTTTGAGGCGAAAAAGTTAAGGGGTCTTCGGCGAAAGAGGCTTTTTAGGGCGAGAGAGGCTCTTTTGAGACCGGGCGGTTAAGGGGCAGGCCTTTATCTAGAAACTTTTACCAAAGTTTCTTTATGCATAATGGTCGGTCGCCGCCGCGGGGGCGGGATGGCGCGTTGGCTTAGGGGGCTATTGGGAAACCATTGGGAAACCATTGGGAAACCATTGGGAAACCATTGGGAAACCATTGGGAAACCATTGGGAAACCATTGGGA
>JAITIH010000270.1 GCA_031279525.1 Deltaproteobacteria bacterium
TAAGGCGACCAATCTAAGTTTTCAATACGCGCCTGACAGGGCGATATTAAAAAATATAAGTTTTCACGTAAACAAAGGAGAGATATTCGCTTTATTGGGCCCTAACGGCACTGGCAAAACCACTCTCATGCGTTGTTTATTAGGGCTCTTAAAGCCGCGCGGCGGCCAGGCTGAGCTTATGGGGCAGGACCTGGCTAGGCTCTCCCCCAAAAAAAGGGCCGCCTTAATGGCCTACGCGCCCCAGTCGTCGAGCGTCTCCTTTCCCTACCTGGCCTTGGAAGTCGTGGCGATGGGCCTAGTGCCACGCCTTAGCTTAGGACGGGCCCCGACCAAAGCGGATCGCCAGGAGGCGGAAAAGGCCTTAGAGGCCATGGGCGTTGGGCATTTGGCCCACAGCTATTTTCAATGCCTGTCGGGCGGAGAAAAACAATTGGTCGTCATCGCCCGCGCCTTGGCCCAAAGGGCCAATTTGTTGGTCTTAGACGAGCCCTTGGCCAATCTGGATTTCGCCAATCAAGCCCGGTCTTTAAAAATGATAAAAACCCTCGCTCGCCGGGGCCACACAGTTTTGTGGACCACCCACTCCCCGGACCAGGCCATGCTGGTGGCCGACCGCCTGGCCATGATCAAAGACGGCCAAGTTTTCGCCCAAGGCCCGCCGCGGGAGGTCATCACCGAGGAAAACTTGTTCGCGCTTTATGGCTTTAAGGCGGCCATCGCGGAAACCAAGGTCATTTCCGTGGGCCAGGAGGTCAGGGTTTGCGTGCCGATCATTGAGGAGTTTTAAATTGAGGGATTTTAAATGGCGCTTTTAAAAACTATAAAAACGCGGGTTTTTCTAAGAGCGTTTTTGGCCGCCGTAATGGCCTTGGCCGCCGAGAGCCAGGCCTTGGGCGAGGCTAAGCCTGGCCGCGAGATCACGGACATGGCGGGTCGCGCGGTCCTTTTGCCATTGGAGATCAAAAATATTGGGACCTTAGGGTCGGTGGGGGTTCTTAACGCCTTAGTCGAGGCCATGGGGGAGGGGTCGAAAATAATGAACCGCCTACCCCATTCTTTCGCCTCAAGCGGCCGGTGGGGCCTTCAGCGCGAATTCGCTCCGCGCAGCGAGTTTGGGCCATTGTTCGAGGGGGCTAGCCGGGAGCTTTTGATCGAAAACGTCATCATGGCGAAACCCGACGTCGTTTTGGCCATGGCCAAAGAGCTCTGCGACCACATGGACAGGATCGGAGTCCCTTGCGTTTATCTCGAGTGGAAGGATCTTGGCGACATTAAAGACGCGATGGAATTGATGGGCCAGGTTTTAGGCCGGCCCGATCGAGCCAAGCGCTACCTTGAGTGGTTCGACCAAAAGATCGCCTTGGCCGAAGAGCTGACCAAAGGCTTGCCCGAAAAAAGGAAACCCAAGGTTCTTTACGGCGACCCCCTAAGGCTCTCCCAGCCTCATCAGATCGCCGAATGGTGGATCGCCAAGGCCGGAGGCCGGAGCGTCACCAGCCAGTCCATGGTTAAAGGGAGCTTAAAATACAATATCGAAGACCTTTTGCTGTGGGATCCGGAAGTGATGATTCTTTTAAGCCATAGCGACGTTTCAGAGATTAAAAAAAATGAAAACCTCAAAAACGTCAACGCCGTTAAAAACGATAAGTTTTATTTCATCCCCACCGTGGCCCACACCTGGGGCAACCGCACGGTGGAGCAGCCATTAACCGTCTTATGGGCCATCCATCAATTTCACCCAAACCTTTTGTCTCGCGAACGATTGGCCCAAGAGATCAAAGATTTTTACTCGACCTTTTTTCTTTACGAATTGAGCGAGGAGCGCATAAACGCCATCATAGGAGGACCGGATTTTGACTGAGTACAAACGAAAGGGCGTCGACTACCTTAACCCCGAAAAATTCGCCACCCGAGCGGAAATCGTCCAGCGAGTCCTTGGACTGTGGGCTCCCAAGCCTGGGACGGAAGTCGTCCCTTTGGCCGAGGCCGCCTGGCGAGTCAGCGCGGAAACGCTGGCCTCGACCCTTAACCAGCCCTTTTTCCGGGCTTCCTTTTGCGACGGGATAGCCGTCCGATCGGCCGATTTCCTAAACGGGCCGCCTGAAACCTCCGCCTGGAAAGAGGGGATCGATTACGTCCCCGCCGACATGGGCGACGACTTCGACGACGCCTTCGACATGGTCGTTAACATTGAGAAAGTCAGTTTCGACGAAAACGGAGCCATCGTCATAGAGCCTGAGCCGGAGGCCAAAAGTGGCCTTCGCATCAGGACAAAGGGCGAGACTTTAAGGGAAGGGGAGACGGCCATAACGGCGGGAGCCTTTATCGACCCCTTTAAACTGGGCTTTTTGGCCGGGGCCGGCGTAAATGAAATCTCGGTCTTAACCAAGCCCAAAGTCGCCTTCATCCCGACCGGGACCGAGTTGATTCCTCCGGGCCAAGCCCCTAAAAGGGGTCAGACCGTGGAGTCGAACGGGCTTATGGTCGGGGCCACTTTAGGGTTATGGCGGGCCGACTTTAAGCCCTTTCCCATCGTCGTGGACCAAAAAGAAGCCTTGGAAAAGACCCTAAACGAGGCCTTGGCCTCCTGCGACATAGTTTTGCTTAACGGCGGGACTTCCATGGGGTCCGAGGATCTGGTCTCCAGCGCCTTGGCCAGAAAGGGCAGCTTTTTCCAGCATGGGGTCAAGGCGGTGCCTGGGCTGCCCATGGCCGTGGCCCTGATCGACGGCAAGCCGGTCGTTAACGTCCCTGGCCCGCCCTTCGCCGCCTTTTGCGGTATGGACTGGCTCGTTAAGCCCTTGGTGGCCCACTGGTCAGGCCAGCCTTGCCCCCAGCGGCGCAAGGTTTTGGCTAAGTTGACCAAGGAAATCACCAAACCTGGCCACTTTGAGTTTTTCCACCGCCTTCGCCTCTTTAAGGACGAAAGCGCCAACTATATGGTCGACCCCATCAGCTTTTTCGATCGCTACGCCGAGGCGACTGGGCGTTTTAACGCAATCTACATAGTGCCCATAGGGATTGAGAGGATCGAGGCTGGGGAGGAAATCGAGGCTGAGGTTTTGTATTCGGAGTGGGCCAACGTCTAGGCGTTTTTTTATCGCGGCGGGCCTAGCCTTGGGTCAGGCCTAGGGGCCAGGCCTAGGGGTCAAGCCTAGGGGTGAAGCCTAGGGGCCAGGCCTAGGGGCCAAGCCTTGAGGCCAAACCTCCAAGGGAACTCGCGGACGTAACTATTATATATAGGGCCGGCTCCCTAAGGTCAGAGAAAAGCCCCTCCGGGGGGCGGGCTGGCCATTCAGGGAGCCGGAGTTTTTTTGGGGGCGTCCCTGGAACTGGCGTTCCGAAAGCGGCCGTTTTTGGGGTTGGGCGTCTTTGGATTGGGCTTTGCGCGAGTGCCTAAAGAGAGGTCTTTCTTGGGGGCGCCTTAGGCCATTTAGCCCCGGGCGGTTCTTGGCCGTAACTATTATATAGGGCCGGTTTTCTAAGGCCAGAGAAAAGTCCCTTCGCGGGGAGGGGTGGCCATTTGTGGAATCGGCGTTTTTTGGGGACGGCCTCATGGCTGGCGGCCCTAGAGCTGGCGACCCTCCATTGTTGGCGACCCTAGAGTGGCCGTTTTTGGGGTGGTCGTCTTTGGATTGGGCGTCCAGCGAGGGCCTAAAGAGAGGCCTTTATTAGGGCGACTTGGCCATTTTAGCCCTAAGGCGAGCCAATGACCGTAACTATTATATATAGGGCCGGTTCCCCAAGGCCGGCCAAAAACCTCGGCGGCGGGGCGGGCTGGTTATTTGGGGTGGGCGCTTTTTTAAGATCGCGGCCCTAGCTCGCCGGGCGGCGTAAGGAAGGCGGGCGGCGGGAAGGCGAGGCGTTTTTTCAACGAGCCAGAAAGTCTGAGCCAGGCGCTCGCTAAGGGGCCTTTTTCACGACGCCCGCGAGATTAAGAGGGCTTATTTTTTTTGATGACCACCCTTTCCGCGCACTTGCCATAAAAATGGTAGCCCGACCCGGCCTCGCTCACCAAATTCAGCAAGACGTCTGGATCGGTCGCCAGAACGCCGCCTAAGGCGTCCACGCCCCGCTTAAACAAAGCGTCTGGCAAAAGGCTGGCCGTGGGCCCGCTGACGATGACTTCGGCCGTGGGTTTGGCCAGGCTCAACAATTCCGGCAGGGTGTCGTTAAGGATGGTGACCCCGGTCGCGACTATAAGGTCGGCTTGGGGAACGACCTTGGGGGCCTGGTCGGCCGGTAAAAAATGCTCCAGCTCTCTAGGCTTTAAGGCTCGGGGGTCCCGCTCCAAAACCTTAAAATCGGCTCCTTCGCTTATAAGGCGTTTCAGCATTGGAATTAAAGCGCCAATGACGACCGTAAGGCCATTTTTCGGGATGGCGGCTTCGTCGAATGCGTCCCGACCAACCAAGATCTCGTAGCCTAGATTCGCCCCGGACCGCCAATGGGTGGCCGACAAAGCGTTTAGAACCGCGATGGCCAGGGCTTTTTTCAAGACGTTGGGGCTGTTTAAGTCGGCCAAATACTGGCGAATGGGCCGGGAGGCCAATTGGCCGGAAAGGGGCATGGCCTTAGCCGAGCTTGGGCAACAGACGGCCTCCGGGATCTCCTTAATGGGCGTGAAAGCCAGTCCTCCCTGGCCATTGCTTAACTTAACCCCAGTGAAAAAAAGGCCAAAGACCGCCCTTTCCACGACTAGCTCGTCGATTAAAGGGCCAAGCTTTTCCTCGACCAAGGCGGCGGTTTCGGTTAAGAGAACGTTTTTAGAGTCGGTCATTATTTCGTTTCCATAGTAAGGGCGAAAAGCTTAGGTTTTCTTAAGGGTCCTAAGCCGTTGGAAATTTTCGATAAAAATCGGCGCCTTATTCGTCGACCGCGAGCCTTGCGGCCGGCGCCCCGCCTAAAAGGCCCGCCCGGGATTCCGCTAAGGTCCCCAGCGGGCGAGCGGGCGACCCTGGCTTTAGGCGGGCTTTTTTTGGGTCATGGGCTTTTAGGCTTTAAAAGTTGTAGGAAACCGAGGCGTAGTAGTTACGACCTGGGTAGGCGTAAGTGTCCGGCACTTTATCTCTATAAGAATAAACTTTATCAAAAATATTATTTATATTAACCTTAAGAGTAATGTAACTATCATTACTAAACTCCCAGATACGTTTACTGAGAGACAAGTTGGCGACGGTTACTTTGCCGAATTCCATGTCTTCGAAATGCTCGTTGGGGCTAGAGTTGCCGCGGCCTGGGATTCTAAGCCCATTATAGATGAAACTTAAGTTGGCGTTAAAGTGGGAGGGGAAATGGCTAAACCTAATCCCAAAATTCATGACGGTGTCGGGCATCCGCGTGATGGGCCACCACCAGCCGTCCATGCCCGCAGCCCCTCTTTTAATTTGCTCCTCGCGCTTGGTCATGTGGGTCGCGTTGACGTAGGGGGTTAGGGAGAAGGATTCATAACCCATAAGGCCAGCGACGTTGACGCTGGTTTGTATCTCAAAGCCGACTTGATAGCGCTTGTCGACGTTGCGCATAACCCGGCCAGTGCGGTTGGGGTTGGCGGCGGTCGGGTCGGCGTAGTAATAGATGTAAATGAAATCCTCGATGTCTTGGAAGAAGTAAGTCCCCGAGAAGTTAAAGTGGGGGACCCTCACGTCGAAGCCAATCTCGTAGGCGTC
>JAITIH010000277.1 GCA_031279525.1 Deltaproteobacteria bacterium
TTGCCTGGCCACGGCCTTGGTCAGGACCTCCCAGATGACCTGGGAGTTGGTGATGGAGGACCAGCCCTTGGTCTGGCGGGCCCGGCGGCGGAGGGCCCGCCAGACCAAAATGGCCACGACGATGGCCAATAGGCAGGCCACGACGATGACGTAAACGACGCTTAGGTCGTCGGGCGACAATTCTTGGGGCAAGGCGAACCCAGCTTGGACTTGGCTAAGCCTTTGCGATGAATTGGCGGCGAAATATAAAAAATGGGTCATGACGCTTATATGGGTATCCAAACTGGGGCTTTCAAAATCGCATCGTCCCGTCGGGCAGGGCGAAAAGTTGGATCAGGTTCTCAATGGCTTCTTGCGTCTCCTGCGTAGGATCGACGAACATGAGGCCGTTTTCCAGGTAAGGTTGGGTCAAGCTGGGTCGGCACCAGACGGCCCTGGCTTTAATGGCGATGTTGACGGAACCTTGTTCTTGCAGAACTTTGGGCAGCTCCAAGCTAATGAGGTAGTCGCGCCCAATGGTGAGGGCCATGGTGCCCATCAGCAAAAGGCCTTTGGCGTGAATGTCGACCATCCGCCCGATCTCTTGGCTGTTAAGCAGGTCCGAGACCCTTAGATAGTAAATCAGCTCGCGTCGAATCAGTTCCCTTTTGTCGGTTAATAGAAGGCCCTCAGCCATAAAAACTCCATGAAGGCGTGGGGAGCGCCGAATACGCCTCAACTAACCGGGAAGAGATAAGCGTCCCCGATCCATGGCCTAAGAATCAGTCAGGACGCTAAAATTTTTAGCCTAACTGGCCACGGAAAATTTGAATAATTATACTAAAAAATGGGGCGGAGAGAAACCCCTGGTCAAACGACGACCGGGTCGGCCTTTAGGTCTTGGCCTTAGGGTGGGGCTCGCGGGCCTGAAAAGCCCCCTAAGGCCCTAAGGGCCTCTTAGGGTCCTTTGGGCCAGGCCGGGGCTGACTTTTTGGCGAGCTTAACGGCCGCCCCGGGCCAGGGGCTAGCCGGCGATGGGGTAAGGCCTGGAAATTAATGATTTTTTTAAAGGCGGTTTTGAAAAGAATATAAAAATCAATAACTTAGCGAAAGACCAGGTCTAGGGCCTTAAAAACTGAAAAAAATTCTAAAAAAGCTAAAAAACGTTAAAGCCATTAAATAATTTCAAAAAGATAGAACTAAAATATTGCAAAAATCTTATAAAAGCTAAAAAACTATAAATCTACTAAGCAACTTCAAAAAGATATAACTAAAATATTTCAAAAATATTATAAAATCATTATAAAACTATAAAAATACATTTTACATCAAAAATTAAGATGCCATTAGACGCAAAAAACAAGTTAAACTTAAAAACAATTATTCTTTATTGTTGACGAAAATCAGCTCGGGTTTCTTAATGAAGACTTTGGTGTCGGGCGGGATGCTCTCGGTCAGCCAGACGTTGCCGCCCACCACCGACCTGGCCCCGATGATCGTCTCGCCGCCTAGGATCGTGGCCCCGGAGTAAATGATGACGTCGTCCTCCAGGGTCGGGTGGCGCTTCTGGCCCCTTAAAGCCACCCCGGCGTTTTTAGGCAGCGACAGGGCCCCTAAGGTGACCCCCTGATAAATCCTGACCCGCTCTCCAATTATCGTGGTCTCCCCGACCACCACCCCGGTTCCGTGGTCTATGAAGAAGCTCTCCCCAATCGTGGCCCCGGGGTGAATGTCGATGCCGGTGACGGAATGGGCCCGCTCGGCCATGATCCGGGGAATGAAGGGCACGTCGCGGATTAAAAGCTCGTGGGCCAGGCGGTAGACCATGGTGGCCTGGATTCCGGGGTAGCAGAGGATGATTTGGTCGAGATGGCTCCCGGCGGCCGGGTCCCCTTCCTGGGTGGCCAGAACGTCCGCGGCCATGACCCGCCGGAGGCGAGGCAGCTCCAGGACGACCTCTCGGGCCACCTGGCGGCTCTGCTGCCGGCAGTTGACGCAGGGGCGGCCGTAGCGGATGTGGTCGTGGCGGATGGAGGCCAGGATTTCCCGGGCCAACAAGCCGTAAAGGGCCCCGACCGTCTGGCTGATGGAGTGCTCGGGGTTGAGCTCTTGGTGGACGCTTCTTGGCTCGAAAAAGCCAGGGAACATCAGGCGGCGGGAAAGGCTAACGATCTGGCGGATGGCCTCGCCGCTAGGCCTGGGGGCCGAGGGCAGGTACTCGAAGTCGGCAAGCTTGGCCCGACTTTCCAAGAGCTTTCGCGAGGCCTCTTTGACGACCGGGGCGTCGTTGTTGAGGTAGTCCAAAAAGACGTCGTTATATTGGCAAGGTCTTTGGCCAGAGTTGATAGGTATGGTCATGGCGTTTATCTCTATTTGTTTAAATTCAAGGTAATTACCAAAAAGGCGCGTATAATTATGGGCTAGCCAGAGCGAAAGGAGGGTCCCCTTTTAGGGGTGCCATTATTTCCGGCTGAGAAAAAGGAACGCTCTTATTGCGGGGGGATTAAAGGGCATTATACCCGTTTCGGCGGCCGGGGCGAGAATTTTTTAACATCGCTCGGGTTCGGCGGGGTCGGCGGCGGCCAAAGGCTCAGGAACTGGCGCGGGGTCGGCGGCCAAAGGCGTAGGGGCGGCCTTAGGGCCGTCGGCGTAGGGGTCGGCTCCGGCTATGGGGCCGGCGGCGGCGGCCATGGGGTCGGCTCCGGCTATGGGGCCGGCGGCGGCCATGGAGTCGGCCTCGGCTATGGGGCTGGCGGCGGCTATGGAGTCGGCCTCGGCCGAAGGCCCCACGGCGGCCTTAGAGTCGGCCTTTAGCTTGGGGTCGCAGGCGGCGGGCAAGCATTCCACGGAGGTGTGGAACCTGGTTGGGCCGCTTTCCCGGGCCAAGGCCATCTGGTGGGCGATATTGGGGCGATCCAGCTTGAAAAAGCTCAAAACCGAGTCGAAAACGGCCAAGGCCGCCTCAAACTCCTCAGC
>JAITIH010000061.1 GCA_031279525.1 Deltaproteobacteria bacterium
GCCACGGCCACCGGCTTGCGACACAGGGCGGCCCCCCTTCTGATGGTCGCGTCGGTGCCGTCGGCCGCCTCCAAAGCCACGGCGATCTTGTCCGAGACCACCACCGTCTGGCCCACGTCGAGGCGCCCTAGCTCCTTGGCCACCCGAAAGGCCAGGCGAAGGTCGTCCAAAAGGTCGGGGGAGGGGGCTTTTTTGGTTAAGAGCCCGGGCTGGACCGCCAGGTCAGGGGCTAGCTCGGTCGCCGAGACCAAATATAGGCCCTGGCTCTCCAGCCACTCGGCCATCGCCCGCAAAATGGCGTCGGTGTGGAAGTTGTCCAGCTTGGCCATGACGGCCAAGGCCGCCTCGTCCGGCTGGTAGGCCTCGACGACGTTCTCTCGGCTGACCCCGCCGACCATGCAGACTTTATGAACTCCGTGCTTGAGAAAAAAGTCGGCCAAGGGCTGGATCTGGCCCAAAGGCAGCTCAAGGTACTCGTCGGACAAGTCTTTAACCCTAGGCGAGGTCTCGCCGACCAGGCCCACGGCCACGACGGGGATTCCGCCGTCGCGGAGTTTTTTGGCCGTTAAGATTGGCAGGTTAAGGTTCCCGGCGATCAGGCCCACGGGCTTGGGCCTCACCGGTACACCCCCCGGGTTGAGTCGCGGTAGAACTCGACGATGACCCGGGTTTCCGGGCAGTTGGGCCACTGGGCCTCGATCTCGGCTAAGACCTCCCCTAAGGGTTGGCGAGTGTGCAAAAGCTTAAAGGCCCCGGCGATGGCCTCTAAGCTCTCCTCGGAAAAGCCCCGGCGCCTTATGCCCACGGAGTTGGGCGAGACCACCACGGCCTTGTCCCGGACCCCGGCCAAGATCATGTAGGGCGGGGCGTCCTTGACCACCCCGGACATGCCGCCCACGAAGGCGTGACAGCCAACTCTGACGAACTGGTGGATGGCCGTGGACCCGCTGACGATGGCCTGCTCGCCCACGTGGACGTGGCCGGCCAAGACCGCGAAGCTAGAGAGGATGACCTCTTTGGCTAGCTGGCAGTCGTGGGCCACGTGGACCGTGGCCATGATCAGGCATTTGTCGCCTATCCGGGTCGTCCCCCCGCCGTTGGTGGTTCCCCGATGGATGGTGGCCGACTCGCGGACGGTGACGTCGTCGCCGATGGCCAGGCGAGTCTCCTCGCCGGCGTATTTCATGTCCTGGGGATCGGCCCCGATGGAGGCGAAGGGGAAAAGCCGACACCTTTGGCCGACGGTCGTGTCTTTGTCGATGACCACGTGAGCCTGGATCTCCGTGTCCTGGCCGACGACGACTTTGGGCCCTATCACGCTGTAAGGACCGACGGAGACGCCTTCGGCCAATTGGGCGGTGGGATGGATAATGGCGGTGGGATGAATGGCCATGAGGGGTAATGCGCCGTTCCTTATTATTGATAATTATCTTACGGTTAACGTTCCGCGAGGGGCCTTAAAGGGGGCGCTTTTTGGCGGCCGGCTCCGCCGGGGGCCTTAGGGGCCCTTTTTGGCGCTTAAAGCTAAAGACGAGCGGCCGTGAGAGCTTTCGCGGTCGCGGCGCCCCTTTTAGGGTTTAAAATCGGAAAAAGCGGCCGTCATCTCGCCTTCGGCCGCTTTTTGGCCGTCCACGCTGGCCCGGCCGGCCACTTTCCAGGCCCGGCTGCCCAGGCGGAGAAAGGCGACGTCTAGGTCCAAGCGGTCGCCCGGGGCCACCGGGCGACGGAACTTGACCTTGTCGCAGGACGCGAAGTAGCCAATGTGGCCGCTTAAGTCCTCGACCTTCAGGTCCTGGGGGATTTTGTCGGCAAAATCTCGCGAGGACAAAGTCAGCATGAGGGAAGCCGCCTGGGCCATGGCCTCCAAGATCAAAACCCCGGGCATGAGCGGCTCGCCAGGAAAATGACCTTGGAAAAAAGGCTCGTTAAAGGTGACGTTTTTATAGGCCTTAAGCTTCCGCCAGGGCTCCAGTTCCACGACCCGGTCCACCAGGAGAAAGGGGAAGCGGTGGGGGAGGCTGGCCAAAATGTCTTTGATGTCGTAGAGGGCTTTGGTCATTAGCGCGCACCTTGTTCGAGCTTAAAAAGGGATTTTGGCGGTTTTTAAAATCCGATTATGAAAATTATTAATTCGCAGTATGTTTTAAAATTTATATTTAATATCTGTTTTTAAATTATAATTATATACTTAAGATATTTTACAGCTTTAAATTTTAGATTAAAGCATAAATACCTAATTATAATAATTTTATATAGCGTTATTAAAACTTAACAAATGCTTTATAATAATTATTAGACTCTTTGCCTAGGCTTTATAAATCCTTATATCCGCGTTCGCGGCCGATCGATCTAAGAAAAATTGAGAATGGCGACGGAAGTTACTCGCCTTCGAAAAAGGCCTTTTTTAAGGCCTCAAAGGAGGGGCTTTTCCGGAACTCCGCCCAGAAGCGGCGCCAGCGGGGGAGATCTCGGGTCACCATGGCCTGGGAGCGTAGATCCTGGGCCATGGGGCGGTTGGGGGTGCCGCTCCAGGCCGTACGGCCCGGCGGGATGCGGCCGGTCACCCCGGTCTGGCCGGTGACGATGGCGTCGGCCCCGACGACCGAGCCGTGGGAAAGGCCGCACTGGCCCAAAAGAAAGACTCTGTCGCCCACTTGGCTGTGGCCGCCGCAGCCGACCTGGGCCACCACGATGACGTCCTGGCCTAGATGGCAGTTGTGGCCAATTTGGACCAGGTTGTCCATTTTGACTCCCCGCTCGACGACGGTGTCGGCCACTAGGCCGCGGTCCACGGCCGAAAGGGCCCCGATCTCCACGTCGTCGCCGACGATCACCCGGCCTAAATGGGGGTTTTTGTAATGGATAAGACGGCCCGTCTCCGGGGAGGGGACTTGGGCGTAGCCAAACCCGTCCTCGCCGATGACCGCGCCTGAGTGGATCTGGCAACGGCGGCCTATGCGGCAGCCCCAGCGGACGACGACTTTAGGGTGAAGGATGGTCCCCTCCCCAATCTCGACGTCGTCCTCCAAAAAAACGTCAGGCCCGACCACGGCCCCGTCGCCTATCTTAACTCGGCGCCCAACGTAGCAGCGCGGCCCAAAGGCGACTCCTTGGCCGATCTGGCAGGTGGAGCGGTCCAAAAAATACGGCTCCCCTAGGGGCAAGGGGGGGATGGCCGCGTCTTTGGCCAAGCTTAGGATGGCCGCGAACAAAAGGCGCGGTTCCGCGACGACTAAGGCCGGCCGGCCCTCCAGCCTCGGGGCGAGGCTAGGGGGGACCACGACCGCCGCCGCCCCGCCGGCCTTGGCTTTGGCCAAGTAGTCCGGGCTGGTGGCGAAGCACAGGGCCCCTGGCCCGGCCTCTTCGGCCGAGCTTAAGGCCGAGATCAAGGTCTCGCCGCCTAGAGTCTCGACGGACGGGGCGCGCCCTCCGCCCAAAAGGGCCAAGTCGTCGTTAAGGCGCTGGCTGGCTTTTTGGGCGAGGTCGCTTAAGCTGACGCTGGCTAAGGGGATCATAGGCTCAACTAGGCTGGAGGCCTAGTTCTTTAGCCTCACTTGTCCAGGGCCTTGGTAATCTCGGAGGTGAGATCCACTGAGGACTGGGCGAAGATGACCCCGCCCTCGCTGGCCTCCAAAATCACGGTGAAGCCGCGCTCCGAGGCCAAGTTGGCCGCGGCCTTTTTGGCTTTTTCGTACAGGGGGCTCATGGCGTCGCCTAAGGCTTTCTGCATCTCGTCGGAAGCCCTTTGGGCCTGCTCCCGGTAGGTCTGGACGTCTTTCAAAAAATCGTTGCGCCTTTTTTCCAGGGCCTCCTGGTTCATGGCGGCGGCCTGGTTTTTCAGGTCGTTTTCCTTTTTCTCCAGCTCGGTCTCCTTGGCCTGCAGGCCTTTCTGCAGAGACTCGTGCTTGGCCTTAAGCTTATTTTTGGCCGACTTGCCCGCTTTGGAGTCGTCGACGGCTTTTTGCATGTCAATGACGCCAATGACTTGGGCCTCGGCCGGGCCAGCGAGAAAGAAAAACAGGGCCAAGGCCGCGACGGCCAGAGCGGAAAGAAGTTTTTTCGACATGAACGTGACTCCTTCGTTCAACTTGGGTGCTATGATGAATAGGACCTTATAGATTTTTAGTCAAACGCCCAACCGCTTAAAGGCCCTTGCGGCCGCCTAAAAGGGACCGCCATTTTTGGGGCCAAGGGGCCGCTTATGGGGTTAGCGAGGGGGCTTTAGGGGCCTTAGGGCGAGCGGGGCCAAAGAAAGGGCCGGCCTCGCCAAGGCCGGGAATAATCAGACACCATAACAAAATATGGGATAAAATTCCACGAAAAAATATTTATCCCGCCAAACCCCGTTATTTAATAATTAAGGATTGGCCAAGGCTTTAGGCCCTAAGCCAGGGACGGGCTAAGCCTTTTTTCCCGGACGAGCGTTTTTTTCTTCTTAAATTCGAGGGTAAATGGTAGAATATCGTAACGAGTCGTCGAGAGTCTGCTAGGACGGCGACGAATCGGGACTTGAGAGAGATTTTTTTGTGCGAATATAGCCAGGATGTTTGGGTCCCCTATCCCAATTCGCCAAAAAACCGCCTAATTTCTGGGCTTGGCCTGGCCTCCGGGCGACCGGTCCTGGAAAGGAGGACGCCTTGAAAAACCTAAGAACCCTCGCCTTGGCCCTCGTTTTGGCCCTGGCTTCGTCCCTGGCCCTCGTTTTCGCCGCCCCAAAAAACCTCGCCGCGCAGGCCCCCCAAAACAACCAAACCGACTCGAATTTGACCATGGCCACCGCTCCCGAAGACCCCCCGGAGACGGCTAGGTTTAAGGCCGCCTTGCGCCTATTGGCCGGCTTCCACCAGGTCCTGGCCGTCTCCCAGGCCTGCGCTCGCCAAGACGTCTGGGAAAATTACCAGAACCGCAACGGCCGCACCTTTAGCCAGATTTTCGGCTCCTTAAAGGCCGGGGGGGCCTTTGACCAAAAATATCGGAACTTGGTGGAGGACCGCGTTCACGCCACCACCAAAGACGTCTTGAAATTGGGTTGCGCGGCCACCATGCGGGACATTGAGAACGGCGGCTGGGATCTCTATAAATCAACTAGATTTAAAGCTGATTACAAGTTATTCATTGGCAGATAAACTAAAAAATTTGCGGTTAGTTATTTTATTTATTAATATTTATTTTTTATATATTTTGCTGTCAATAATTTTAGATAATAGTTTAATAAAATATTTTAGTAATATTTTTTGAGTAATAAAAATATTAGTATATTTACTTAAACAATATATTAATATAGCTAAACATTATAGCAAAAAATAAAGCTTAATTTTAATGTTGTTTTGTATTTATTGCATAAAATGATTTGGCTAAAATACCAACCTCGCGCTATTGGCCGGTTAAATCTCGCCGGGATTCTAAACGGGCCCGCCCGCGACCGAAAAGTCCCCGCCAAAAACGGTCGCGCGCCTGATTGAACGCCCCAGCGCCTGAAAGTTTGGTCCTTACGCCAAAAACCAGCGGTCGTTTTTTCGCGCGATGATTACGTTTATTACGGTTGGCCTTAGGACCAGAAAAGGCAACCGCCGTTTAGGCCGCGTTTTTGGCGAATTCTTTGGCCAAATAGCTAATCCCGCCGCTCGAACCGAATCTTCTTTTCGTGGCAAACCGCAGAACTTTTAATTACATAAGGGTTATAAACGTTCTGTTATTGTTATTTAAGACGATATGTTTATTTAAATTTTTAGCTGTTTAGTTGTAAATTTGTGGCTATTTGATTAGTTCGCCTTCGGCGAAGAATAGTTATATCCAAAATTTACGTAGCTACCGTAAATAAGACCCGCGCGCGGTAAAAATTTTTTAGCGCGACGACTTTCATAGAAAACGTCGCTTTAGTCGGCTGGTCAGGCCCTGGGTCGCCCCTGGGCAAGAGGCCTTTCGCGGGAACCAGATATCAACGTTGCGTCAGGGATAAGAATTTTATATAATTGGGAGACGAAAAATCTCCTCGAGAACGCTTGGGTCTTTAATTAAGGGCGCCAGATGAGGTTTTTAGAGGAGAAACAGCCCGCCTCCAAACGGGTTTTCGGCGGAGGGGGACAAACCCGGAGATAGCCATGGCCTACGACAAGAACATGAAGGTTCTGGTGGTGGACGA
>JAITIH010000145.1 GCA_031279525.1 Deltaproteobacteria bacterium
GGCTCGTCCCGCACGACGCGGCCGACGGAGCCGGGGCCCCCACCATGCCCATTCCATACGCGGACACCTTTTTGGAAAAGGCCGTGGCCACCCGCCAATCCCTCCAAGCCGACCCCTACGACATCAATAACCTCCCCGACCCTTGGCAGATTTACTTAAAGGCCTTTCTACCTTGCCTCGCCGTGGTCCCCCTTTTGGACGACAAGACCTGCTACGGGGTCCTCATGACCTTGAACCGCCACCCCTTAGATCTAGGCGGGGCGGTCCACGGCCAGATCGTCGAGTCGGTGGCCAACCAGCTGTCTTTGGCCATTAAGAACAATAAGCTAGCCACCGACATTAGGAAAAGGCTAAGCGTCTTAAACGTCTTAAGCGACTTGGGCCGGACTTTGTCCACCACCATAGAGGTGGAAAAAGTCATGACCATGATCCCAAAAATCGCGGCCGGGGTCTTTTTGGCCGACGGCTGCGCCTTAAACGTCTTAGACGGCCACGGCGACCGGTTGCTTTTCTCCTCCATCTACGGGGCGGTGCCGCCCTCCTATAATTTCGTCCGCTACCAAGAGGGCCAGTTCCTGCCCCCGGCCATCGCCGCCTCCTTAAACCGAGACCAGCTCTTCATGGGCTATTTGCGCGACGACCCCAAAGCCCTGGATCTAACCATTAAGGAGAAAAGCCACACCTTAATCAGCGAGCCCTTGATGTTCCAAGGCCACCACCGAGGCAGCATCTCCTTGTTCAATAAGCTAGGCGGCTATAGGGGCGGCTCCCCGTCCAAACCCCAGCTCTTCGACCGCGAGGACTTAGAGCTCTTAAAGGCCATGAACAGCATGATCTCCGGGGTGGTGGAGAACGCCTTGACCTTTAAGGAAGTGGAAAGCCTGGCCCGCTCCAACGAGAACATGGTCCGGAACCTTTCCAACCTTCACGACGTCTCTAGCGCCATGATGACCACGGTCCGCTACGACGAGCTCATCTGGATCATTAACCAGGCCCTGACCGTCCGCCAGGGCCTTGGCTTCGACAAAGTCTTGATCCTCTTGGTCCGGGAGAGCCAAAACGAGAGAGTCTTGGAAAGCTCCTCCTACTGGACCCCGGTCAACCAGGCCTACGCCGAGCTAGGCCAGCCGCTCTCCTTCTTCCTCCAGAAGATCGCCCCGGACGAGGCCCGGCTCATGCTGGAAAAGGGCCAGTCCATGGGCCTTTCCATCCCCATTAAGCCCGACTCCAAAAGGATCTTGACTCGGGTCATCGTCGAAAAAAAGCCCCTTTTGGGCTTTCGGGCCTTGGACACCTCCGACGACCTAGATCTAATGGATTTCGGTCTAAGGGCCTACGCGGCCGTCCCCATGCTGGCTAAAGGCCGGGAAGTGGGGGTCATCGCCGTGGACCGCTCCATCTCCGGGGAACCCCTCACCCGCGAATGCCTAAGGGATCTGACCATGTTGGCCAACCAGGCGGGCCTGGCCATCGAAAACACCCAGATCTACGACGAGCTTCGCCACGCCAACCAAAACTTAAGCCAAGTGCGCCTCAGGCTCATTGAGGCCGAGAAACTGGCCGCCCAAGGCGAGATGGGCACCCACTTGGCCCACGAGATCCGAAATCCTTTGGTCTCCATTGGCGGTTTCACCCAAAGGCTGCTTAAGAAAATCCCCCAAGAAAGCCCATTGCACCGTTACCCCCAGGTCATCATGGAGGAGGTGGAAAGGCTCAATAAGGTCTTAAACAACGTCTTAAACTTCTCCCGGGACGAGCGAGGGCTGGTCCGGAACTTTAAGCTAGAGGAATTGGCCCAAGAGTGCCTTTCCTCCCTAAAGCACGAGCTTAAGACCTCGAACGTAAAGGTCGAATTTCAGTGCGAGGAGAACTTGCCAAAAGTCGCGGCCGACGACCGCCAAGTCGCCCACGTCTTTTTAAACCTAATCTACAACGCCATCCAGGCCATGGCCCCCAATGGCGGGACCTTGTTCGTCAAGGTTTGCCGTAAAAAGGAAAACGAGGCCCGCTTCGTGGCTTGCCAGGTGACCGACACCGGCCCGGGGGTCTCCGACGAGGTTTTCAATAAAGTCTTCGATCCCTTTTTCACCACCAAAACCCAAGGGACCGGCTTGGGCCTTTCCATAGTGCGCAAAATCGTCGAGCGCTACAACGGCCACATCACCGTGGCCAATCGCCCGCCCGAGTACCCCAACAGCGGGGCCTGTTTCACCTTTATGTTCCCGGCCACGACCGGCGGCGAAGGCGGTCCGTTTTGAAAAGCCCTCGCCCTAGGCCCTGGCCCCCGGCCGGAGGGGCCTCATGACCCCCTTTCGCTTAGCCCTTTTGGCCTATATGGTCCTCGCCCAGCTGGTGGCCTGGCTTTGCTGGAAAAAGTGGCTCAAAAGCCTTTTGGCCCGCTCGATCGTCAAAACCGTCTACATTGTCGTCAACATGGTCACCGCCCTGGCCATCGTCCAGATGTACGCCTTAGAGCTCATCCCGCCCGACCGCTTCCTTTGGGCCTATCTCTACCGACCGTCTTTGACCTGGTTTTTCGGGCACGCCATGTGGCTAGGCTTAGCCTTTATAATCTGGCTAGGATCCATGGCCTTTCGGCCCTTCTTCAGCGGCCCGCCAAAGGGACTGCCCCAGCTCTTTCGGGCCAAGAAATGGCGGCTTTCCGTGTCCCAGGCCGTTTTAATGGCCTGGCTTTTTGCCTTAGGGGCCTCCTTTTACGGTTACTGGGTCCAGCAGGGGCCGGCTAACGTCCGCCGTATCGCCATATCCGCCCCGGACTTGCCCCCGGAGCTGGACGGCCTTAGGATCGTCCACTTAAGCGACTTTCATTACGGCTTAGGCTCCGACTACCGCGATTTGTCGCGCCGTCTGGCCCAGGCCGCGGACTTGCGGCCCGATCTAGTCATCTTCACCGGCGATCTTTTGGACTCCAAAAGCTCCTTGGCCCGGGACTGGCGCGAGCCCTTAAAAGTCCTTGACCAGACCCGCTTTGGCTCTTACGGGGTCTTAGGCAACCACGACCTCTACGCCGACAACCCCGCCGAGGAAGCCCGGGTCCTTACGGCCTTAGGAGTCCGGATCCTCCGCGACGAGGCCGTCCACCTGCCCGAGGCGCCCTTAACCATAGTGGGCTTCGACGACCCTGGGACGCGCAGCGTCTTTTATAAGTCCGACCCCAACGCCAATAGCCTCGACTTTAAAGCCCTCGCCGGCCGTCCGGCCCCCCAAGGCAACTTCGTCATGGTCGTCCGCCACCGGCCCCAGGGCCTGGCCATAGCCGCCCAGGCCGGGGCCCAGCTCTACCTAGCCGGCCACACCCACGGCGGGCAATTTCAGTTTCCTTGGATCCCTCGCCTAAACCTCATGACCTTTTCCACGCCCTACACCCAAGGCATTTACCGCCTTGGCCAGACCGCCTTGGTCATCTCCAACGGCCTGGCCTCCGCCGGCCTGCCATTCCGGCTATGGGCCTGGCCGGAAATTGGGCTGATTACCCTCACCAAAGGACCCAGCCGGGCCACGACTAGCTTGAGCCGCTAGCCTAAAAAAAAGGCCGCCGCCTTGGGCCGCCGGGCTAGCCAATGAGCCTCGCCAGTTTTTAGCCAATACCTTCCTAAGGCTTTGGATAAAGCGGGGTTTTTGGTAAAATCTTAAAGTCTATCCAGACCAATTATAGCCTTGCCAATTAAACCTGGCCATTTAAGCTTAAGCCCATAAAATCCTACCGTTATGACGGGAAGGCGCCAAGGCGCCCGTTTGAGGAACAATCGTGAAAAAGTTCATTCTGACCGCGATCGCCTTATCGGCCCTTTGTTTCCTTTTTCTCCCCCCACCTTCCGCGGCCTTGGCCCAAGAGGCCAACGTCGTCAATTTGCCGCCGCCTAACCGCGAGGGGGGAATGCCTTTAAACGAGGCCTTAAACCAGCGTCGCTCCCACCGCGCCATTTTACCCACGGAACTGCCCATAGACCAAGTGAGCCAAATCCTCTGGTCAGCCTTTGGGGTGAACCGGGAAGCCGGGAAAATGCGGACCATCCCCACCTCCCACAACCGCCAGAACATGTTGGTGTTCGCGGTCCTAAAGACCGGGGTCTGGCTTTACGAGGCCGAAAAGAACCAACTTAGCCTTCAATTGAGAGGGGACTTCACCGGCGACTTCAGCTCGGCCCCCTTGACCATCCTTTACGTGGTCCCGGTCGCCGACGGGAACGTCGGCGGGATCCACGTGGGCCTGGCCGCCCAGAGCGTGGGCCTGACCTGCGCTTCCTTGGGCCTGGCCAACGTCGTCAAAACCACCGGTGCGGACTACTTAAAGGGCAAGCTGCCCTTGCCCTCCGGCTTCCACACCTTGGCCATCCATAACGTTGGCCAACCGTCCGGCTTGTTTTGACGGGCCCGACGATTAGCCTTCTGGCCCGGCGCCGCGTCGAAGGGGAAATTTTAAAGCCAGTGTTTGAGGTTTTAAAAGAGACTTTCGGGGAGGAGGCGGCCAAAAAAGCCATTGGCTTAGCCATCCGGCGGGCGGCCCAGGAGTCCGGACGCCAGCTGGCCAAGGAGATGGGCGGCGGGAACTTGGCCAACTTTATAGCCCTCCAGCCCAGGTGGACCCAAGGCGAGGCCTTAAAGGTGGAGGTCTTGGCCCAAGACTCCGAGCGTTTCGACTACGACGTGACCAGCTGCGCTTACGCGGAGATGTACCGCGAGCTGGGACTTGGGGACGTCGGCTTTTTGCTGTCCTGCAACCGCGACGAGGCCTTTATCCAGGGCTTCGCCCCTGAGGTCGAGCTTAGGAGAGGCCAGACAATCATGGAAGGGGCCCCGCGCTGCGACTTCCGCTATCGGGTCCGGCCCTAATGGGCCATTAGCCCTAAGAGTCCGGCCGGCTAACTTAAACCGATCGGGTAGGCGTCCTGGGTTCCCTGGCCGCCGGGCCCCGGGCCCGGCGGCGGGCCTCATTTGGCTCGAAGCTCCGCCCTTTGACCATTCGCGACGCCTTAAGTTAGAAATAAAAGCGGGCCTTTCTTAGCGCGAGCCCTTCAGGCCGAAGGCGGCCCTAAAGAGGAGGCGACCCTAAGGAGGGGACGGCGACTTTTTGGCCAATCCCAAAGGACTAACCCTTACCAATAAAACGCCATTGTAGTGGCCGCGGCCGAGCCTTAACGGGCCCCATTTCCGGCGGCTTTCCTTAGCCATTCCGCGGCCTTGGCCGGGTCGGCCAAGACCCCTTGGCCTTGGCTATAGGCCTGGCCTAGATTTAACTGGGCGTGGGCGTGCCCTTGGCTCGCGGCTTTTTCCCACCATTCGGCGGCCTTGGCCGGGTCGGCC
>JAITIH010000267.1 GCA_031279525.1 Deltaproteobacteria bacterium
CCGGCTCGGGCTTGAGCCAGGAAAAACGGCTCTGGGCGGAAATTCGGAGGGAATTATTGCTTTTTCGTCGTCTTTTGACCGGCCCGGCCCGGCCGGCCAATCCAGATTGGGTTGGGCCGGATCGGGCCAGTCCAAGCCAAGCCAGGTCGAGCCAGGCCAAGGCCAGCCAGGTCGACTCACGCCAAGCCAGGCCAGGCCAAGGCGGCTCGGGTCGGGCCAGATCGGACAGGGATAGTGACTCTCGGGTCGACTGAGCTCCCTTACGAGGACCGGGAGCTTTTGGCCGCGGCTCAGGAGAAGTTTGGCCGGCCGGCCAGCCCCTCCTCCGTGGCCCGGTTCCTGGCCGCCGCCCAAAGGCGCCAGGCGGCCTTGGGTCTCACCCGGGCAGAGTTCCGGAACCTTCTGGACCATAGCCAGAATGAGTGGCTGGAAATCTGGAACGTCTGGGCCCTAAGCCAAGAGGACGGTTTTTTTCGGCACTCGGTCCAGCTGGAGGCTCTAGGCCGGATCGTCCAAGAATGGGCCCCCTTCGCCCCGGCCCGGCGATTGAAGGTTCTCTCCTTGGGGGCCGGGGCGGGCTATGAGGCCTGTTCCCTGGCCATGGCCCTATTGGGCCTAGGTTTGACGGCCAAGGGCTGGGAACTGGCCATCCATGGCTTAGAGCTGGTTCCCGATCTGGCGTCCGAGGCTCGGGCGGCCATTTACCCCGGCGAGAGCCTCGACCTTCTCCCTCGCGACCTTAGGCGCCGCTACTTTCGGCCCCGGGCCGGGGGCTGGCGCTTTGAGGCCAGCCTCGTCAGCCGCGGCTACGCCATAGGCAACCCCCACCGCCTGGAAAACCCTCCGGAAAGTCTTTTGGGCGCGGACCTAGTCGTGGCCCGCGGCCTTTCCTGGGATTCCCCGGACGAGGCCGTCGGCCGGATGGTCGAGCGCCTGGCCCCTTTGTTTGGCCCGGAGTGCCTTCTGTTGACCGCCCCTGGGGAGTTCTGGCCGTGTTTGCCCGACTTTAGCCTTGAGATCCGGGATGGGGTGACCTACTACCGCCGGTCGGCCGGCCGCTACGCCCCCAAGCTCGGGAAAAGGGCCTTTTGGCCGGAGCCCCCGGCCCAGCCTAGGGCTCAGGTCCAAAGCCTGGCCTGGGCGACCGAGGAAAAACTGGCCGAGGGCCAGCCCGAGGCGGCCCGGGATCTGGCGGTGGAGTTAATTCACGAGGAAGCCGCCGACGGCTACTTGCGGCCAGAGTCGTTGGGGCTCATCGAAAAGGCCGAGCTCGCCCTAGGCCGGCCCCTGGCCGCCCAGGTCGTGGCCGAGGTTAGGCTCTCCCTTTAAAATCCTTAAAGGGCCAAAGGCCCTGGGCCGGTTTTAAAAAGGCGGGCCCAAGGTTGGCTTTAAGTTCGATTAAACGAGGCTTGTCGGCTTTAAAACGAGGTCCTTTTGGTTTGGGAAATAAGGCGGGGCAAGGGGTTTGGCTCTTTTGGCGGAAATTAAGGCGGGCCTTAGAGGGTTTGGCCTTTTTGGGGCGAAAGTTTAGGCGGAAAGGATTGGCTAATTTTAGCCGACCGGGCCAGGTTTAAGGGGCTAAGCCCAGGCGAAGAGGGGATTTAGCGGCCCGGCTTCGCCAATAGCCTTGGCGAGGCCAAAAAGGCTTAAAAGTCGCTTAAGCCGAGCCGGGCCAGGGAAACAGCCCCGAATCGTCAGGATCCAGCCCCTCCATGGGTTGGAAGTCCGGCCTCACCCCATAGGCTGGCCACAAAAGGTCGCCAGCCCGTAAGTAGGGGCGGGCCAGGTTCAGCCAGGCCGTGGCCAGCTTAGGGCTAGGGTCGGGCTGGTCGCTTGGCGGCAATAAAATTGAAGGCTCAAAGTGGGCCTCAGTCAGGGTTTTAAAAAGATCGGCCTTCTGGAAGAGGGCTTTTTGGGCCAACACCCGGGCCGCCTTGGCCTCTTGGCGGGCTAAGTGGCCTAAGGCCAAAATCAGGTGTTCCGGGGTTAAGCTGGCTAAGTTATGGCCTAAGAGGGCTTCCCGGATCCCCCGAATCTCTGGGCATTGAAATGGAGTCTCCGGTAAGGCGGGCCCGCCTTCCCGGGCCATGGCCAAAAGGGTCTTTAGGCTAGCCAGAAAATTGGGCGGATCTTCTAAAACTATCGGGGTCAGGCTCGGATGGTTTTCCTCGCCCAACTCGAACTGACAGTATTGAGCCCAAGAGGGCCAGGTTAGATAAAAGGCCGGTCCGGGCGGGGTCAGGTCGCCGCTGACCGCCGGCCAGGCCCAGAGACGCGGAGACATGGGCGTCCTTTCCGTAAGAGAGCGAGGGTGGCCTTAGGGGAGCTTTGCCCTAAGGATTTGGCGCTGATGTTTTTTTATATTATATAACAGATTCTCTCAAAGTCCTCCTGCCGGGTCGGCGAGGCCAAATGGCCGAGTCGGCGCCGACTCGGCGGCCGGCCGTAGCCGGCCTATAAGTCGGCCGGTAGCCGGCCCAAAGCCGGCCCATAGCCGACCCGTAGCCGACCCGTAGCCGGCCCATAGCCGACCCGTAGCCGGCGCCCGTAGCCGGCCCGTAGCCGGCCCGTAGCCGGCCCATAGTCGGCCCATAGTCTACCCATAGTCGACCCGTAGCCGACCCATCGCCGGGATGGAAGGCCTTTGGGGCCTAAAGGCCTTGAAGGGGCTGGCGCGGCTTTAGGGCCATTTTCGGGGGGAGCGGCTTTTTGGCTTTTTTATTAGGGGGCGCCTAAGGGGCTCCAAAGTTTTTCGACTGGAGCGGCGATGAGCTTTCTTACCAGGGGGTTTTACCTAGGTCGCCAAGGGATGAAGGTCCGCGACCTGTCCATAGGGCGTTTTCTGGCTCGGCTAGCGAAATTTTTCGTCGCCCTGGCCGCCTTAGTTTTGGCCTTTGGCTTCGCCTTTAAGAACAAAATGATTTTCCACCCGGTCGAAGGTCTTGAGCTTAACCTTAAGGACTCCGGCTGGGAGTTCGAGGAGGTCTGGCTGGCCGGCTTGGGAGGGGCCAGAGTCAACGGCTGGTACGTCCCGGGGCCGCCCGGCCATCACACGGCCTTAATCCTCCACGGCAACGGCGGCAACGTAACCGACATGATCGGGCGGATCATGAGCTACCACTGGCTAAGCATGGGAGTCTTGGCCATCGACTACCAAGGCTACGGCCTGTCCGAGGGGGAGCCAAGTCTTTCGGCGGCGATCCAGAACGCCGTGGCCGCCTGGGACTTTTTGGTCCAAACGAAAAACCTAGATCCCCAGAAGATCGTGGTTCACGGCTACTCGTTGGGCGGCGGGGTGGCCGGAGAGCTGGTCAAGCGGCGGCCCGTTCCCCACCCCTTGGTCCTGGACTCGACCTTCACTTCCCTGGCGGCGGCCGCCCGGGCCAACTACCCCTTGTTGGGGCCTTTGCCGGACCTTATATTGGGCGAGGCCTTGGACGTCGAAAAGGCCTTAGAGGGCTATAGGGCCACGGTGGTCATTTTTTTCCACTCCCCCGACGACAAGATCGTCCCTTACGCCCAGGGTCGGGCCCTTTACGAGGGCTACCGAAATGGGCCTAAAGACTTCGTCGATCTAGTCGGCGGCCACGTTAGCTATTTGGCCAACCAAATGGCCTACGAAAAGGCTTTGGTCAAAAATTTAAAGCTGACCTTCCCCAAAGCGCCCATGGCTCCGGCCGAGCCCAAAACGGGCGAGAGCGCCCTTTAAGGCCCCGCCGGGCGCCGCGGCCGAGGTCCCTAATAAGGTTTGCCTTCTAAGCGGAATAAATTTAAAATAGGCCATAAATGAGGAAATAGCTAGCTTGGGAGCTAGGCTCTATCTCTCGATTCCAAGGAGTCTGGAATTGACGCCGCCTTTAGGGGGCTATCATTAGATGAAGCCGAAACGCCGTCTGACCCAAATCCTCCTCTTTCTTATGTCTGGGGTGTCTTTGGCCTCAATTATTTTAGGGGCCTTTTTATGGGTGAACTACCAGAAGAATCAGTCGGAAAAGGTTAGCCAGAGGATTTCGGTCGAGTACAGGCGTAACTGGGAAGAGGCCATTAGCCGCGAGACCCAGATCGTCGCCGGGCACATTGAGTCTCAGACCGCCGAAGGTCAGGTGGAGTTTTACCAGGGGGTCAAATCGGCCGCCCTGGAGGTCTACGACGCCGTTTTCAGCCAGGACGACCAAAAGCTTTTGGCCAATCGAGACGCGATCTTGTCCGTTTTGGGCGAGATGCGGGACGAGGCCGGCCGGCCGCGCTACGTGGCCTTGGACCGCGATGGTCGGGTCCTGTCCCGGCCGGGCCAGTCCGAGGAATTCGCGGCCAATCCCGAGGTTAAGGCCATCGTCGAGAGCGTCTTAGATCTGGGCGAGGCTTTTTACCGGTTTGACTTTAACGAGTCTTGGCCAGGCCAGGCCGAAAAGCCCGTGGTCTACCTTAAGGCCGACGAGGAACTGGGCTGGATCGTCGGGGCGGTCAGCCTTTACTCCGAAAGCCAAGCCGCGATCAAGGAGGAAAACTTAGCCTGGGCCGTCAGCGCGCCTTTGCCCAGCGGCAGCAACTTGATGATCATGGACTACGCGGGCCAGGTCTTGACCAGCCCGGACGAGGCCCAGGTCGGGAAAAACGTCTTCGAGGGCGAGAACGCCCTCCTCATCAAGGCCGCCTCGCGAATAATCCGGGGGGCCCGGCTCTATAAGAGCGGCTTTTTGGAGTTTTACTTTCAAGATTTTGAGACGGGCGAGCCCAAGTGGGCGGTGGGCTATTTCCGGGCCATCGAGCCCTGGCGGTGGGTGACGGTCGTCTTCGTGGACTCCGACGAATTGGCCTCGGCCTTGGCCGAGGAGCAACGGAACCTGGGAGAGTCGGTTAAGCGGCAGATCGTCCACGTCGTTTTGGTTTCGATCGTCATGCTGGCCTTGGTGGCCGTTTTGGGCCAATTTATCTCCAAAAAGGCCAGCCTTAGCTTTGAGGAGTTTTATCGGTTCTTCGATAACGCGGCCTCCGCGTCCATTGAGATCGACCCCGAAGCCCAGCCTTTCGACGAATTCGCCCTATTGGCCGTCTCGGTCAACCGGATGATCGCCCAAAGGCGTCAGGCCAACGAGTCCTTGACCGCCTCGGAAACCAAGTTTAGGACGGTTTTCGACTTTTCCCCTCAGCTCATCGCCATAACCGACGAGGCGGGCCGGGTGGTGGAGGCCAACGAGGAGTTCGCCAATTTCGTCGGCTGCGGG
>JAITIH010000309.1 GCA_031279525.1 Deltaproteobacteria bacterium
CTAACGGATCGCGGACGTTCACCTCCTGCGCGGAAGACTGGCCCGCTCCGGCCAAAATTAATAGAGCCAAAGAGGCTGTCGTCGCAAACAAGCTAAACAAAATCTCAAATAGCGAAAAACTCCGAAAAAGAAACGTTAAAATTGACATAATGATCACCTTCGCGTAAGAAGAAAAATTGACTTTCCGCGGTTTACTTTCCTCGCGTGAAATTTTCTCAAGGCGGCTCATATCGAAAATTTCTCAGGTTTTTAACAAATTTTTTACAAATTGAAATTGTCGAGTCTTTAGGAATTTACCAGGCGATTGGCGATTTGAGCGTTGGTAATTTAAACGCTTGAAATCACTCAAATAAATTAGACGATTGGCCTTAGAATTCGCCATTATTCCAGTCAATGGCTCCATATCCGATCGCGCTTAAGTCATTTTACACGAAAGCCGAAAAATTTCCAATCGGCCAAGGCTCAATCGAAAAGAAGTCCACGCGACATAAGTCGCCGGGCGTCAATCGGCGCTCGATTACGCCGTAAGAGCGCCGTTCCAAAATTTAGGCCATTTGAATCGTGGGCCTCGGATAATCGTCATAAACTCATATCGCGCCTTTTTGGCTCTAATGACCCGCAAGTCGTAGACCCCCAGACGCCGCGTCTTTATTTTAGAAAGAGCCCAATTTCGTCCCGTCCCGGCGATGGCCCCCCTCATTTACGTCGCAAGGGCAAAGAGGTCTTAGGCCGCGGCCCGACGCCTTTTTTTTGGCGAGGGAGGCTCTTTTTAGTTTAAGCCGCGAAGATTGATCCAGGCCCGCATAGGGCTCGATTGACGCTCGCGCCCTTTTTATTACCCAGGCGGATAAATGTTAGCGCCTTACCAAATAAGCATTTTTATATTGCTACGCCCTGTAACCCATAAGCCTTAAGGAATATCGCTATCGATAAAGTCGAATCGCAAAATATATAAGCAAAATATATAAATAAAACAATTGTAAAATTTTTGTAAAATCTTTTTTAGCCTATTGTATTAAATAGGCGCGTTGAGTATAACGCTTTTTTGGAAAAACGAATAGAGGTAGGGAAGCGTCGCCCCCCTCCCTCCGCGGTATGCATGCGGTCCTCCCACCCACGGCGCTCCGGTCGATCTTGTTCATTCTAAGAAGTCGGGCCCTAAGTCGAAGACGGATAAATCCATCTAATTTGGCAAAAGACGCTTTCTTTAGCGCCTTTAAAGTAGTTGAACCATCCCCTTAGGGATATGTTTAGGGCCCCAATCATAGAACTATAGGCTAACGCCAGAATTCCTTCGCGTCAAAGCCCCCACGTTATCTTGGAACTTGGTCAGGCTCTTCTTCCTTATAGACCGCTTTCCAGCCTCGAATCGACGCCGAACTCGAACCCCTGACCCCTTTCCCGACAGTCCCCTCTATACGCCTTATCGGGACGCAGGGTGAGACCATTCTTCGCCATCCAAGTTTCTACCGTAAACAATACGCCGCTAATCGCCTTTAGATTCTAAATATTATCACAAAGTCATCAGCATAGCGCACCATTTTTTAGCCACTTCCAATTATATATAGGTTTAACGGGTGTAGATATGTTAGCCAGTGGTGGGCTAAAGCCAGAAGCCATAGGGCCAAAAAGCCTAAGGATGATGAATATTTCGGCAAAATAAAGGCCAACGTGGACATGTTTCGCGCCCGGCGGCGATTTCGCCGTTAGCCAAAAATGGCCGATGCGCTTAAGGCGGCAAAAGGGCCTCACGATTATGACGGCGCGTTTTTATATCGCCAAGACGAACTAAGTCATATGATTATAACAAAAATACGTTCTATATTTCAGAAAATCGCTAAAAAATTTTAGGCTCCGGCCATACGCCGGCCATCGCGTTTTTCCTTTAGCCCCCTTTGACTCTGGCTCAAAAAAACGCCGGGCCTATAGGACCCAGCGTTTTTAGGCGAAAGATAAAGCGAAAGATAAGGGGGTGGCCGGGCCGCCCGATTGGCCTTACGCCTTAGGGCGAGTTAGGCTGGTTTGAGGCCATCAATCGGTCGGTTGGCCCCCTTAGTTAACCGCCGCGAGCCCTAAGGCGGCTCTCTTCTGGCTTAGGGTCTCCCCAATGAGGTTGGCCGCGGCCATAGGGTCTGGCTCAAAGAAGATGGAGCCCCCATATTTGGCGGCTAGGCCCTCGTTTAAGTACTTGTCGATAAATGGCACGCCTTGGACCGGCAAGGTGACGCCTAAAACGACCTTTAGCCCCGAGGCCACGAAATAAAAGCAAGTGGTCACGATCTGCTCGGTGGTCCAACCCGGGGCGGCCACGGCGGCCGGAAGGCCAGTTAGACCCCCCACGAGCCCGGATTTGGCGGCCTCAGAAAGGGCCGTTAAGATCCGGGCGTTGTCCACGCAGGACCCAAAGTGAAGGACAGGCGGCAAGCCCGTGTCTTGGCAGAAGGCGGCTAAAGTCTTCCCGGCCTTCGAGGCGGCCTCTTTAGAGAGCAACCCGTCGCGGCCTAAGGCCATGGCCGAGCAGCCGGTGGTCAAGACCAAAACGTTGTCGGCGATGAGGGCCCGGGCCAGATCCACGTGGGGATCTTGGCCGCTGGCCCCGGGTTTTACCCGCACGTTGTTGCAGCCTAAGATGGCCGCCACGCCCTTGATCCGGCCCTTTTGGATGGCCTCGGCCAGGGCTCCGCCCGGGCCTTGGCCGTTGGCGCCTAGAGCTTTGCCTATGGACTCCAAGGTATGGCCGACCTCCATCTCCTCGCGCTCGGCCGGGATGTTGACCTCACCGCGCTTTTTGAAGTTGTCGGCGGCCATTTTGAGGATTCTTTCGGCCTCGGCCCCGGCTTCCGAGTCTTTAATGGCGAGATTGGCGACGTTTTCCCCGGACTCGATCTGGGCCTTGGCCAGGGTGGTCACGAGCTTAGTGTGATAGCAGTCGCACAAGCGCCCCAAGGCCTCCATGGCGCACTGGGCGTCGACGACCAAGGCCTCCACGGCCCCGGTCACGACCGCCAGCTCTTGCTGGAGATAGTCGCCAGCTCCGCCGCCACCGTGCCGGCCCTGCAACTCCTCGGCCGTGGCGCACAGGCCGGTGACGGCAAAGCCCTCGGCCCCTTGCTTTTTGGCGTACTCGATTAATTCCGGCTTATTGGCGGCCTCTAGGATTTTTTCGGCCAGGTGGGGGTACTGGCCGTGGACGACCACGTTGACTTTGTCGGCCGACAAAGACCCTAAGTTAAGGTTGGCCATCTGCGGGGTGGGCGGCCCAAAGAGGATGTCCTGGAGGTCGGCCACGACCATGGAGGAGGTCCAGCCGTCCGACAGGGCGCAGCGCATGCCCTGGAAGATGATGTTTTCGTAGTCTTGGTCCACGCCCATGTGGGTCCGGTGCATGATCTCCACGGCTTCCCGGTTGACCCCTCTAGGTTTCACCCCCAGCTCGGTCCAGCGATCGTAGGCGTCTTTAGGGGCCAGGCTTAAGTAGCTAAGCTCCCCGTGCTGGCGGCCCCACTCCCCCAGGCAGGCGTCGGCCACATGCTTGGCCAACTCCTTAATCTCCAAAGACTCGCCCTCGGGGACGCCTAGCTTTTCGGCCATGGACCTTAGTTTAGCCTCGCTCTTGATCTGGAAATCCGCGGTCGCGCCCTCGGCCAGATCCTTAAAGACTTCCACTAAATCAAGGCCATGGTCGGAATGGGCCGCCGCCCCAGCCGAGATCATGCGGGTCAGGTTCCGGGTGGCGATGGTTTCCGGGGTGGCCCCGCACAAGCCTAAGCGGGAGTCCTTTTCCGATCCGTCCTTAATGGCCTTCGTCAAGGGCAGACGGCAGGGACCTTGGGAGCAAACCTTGCAGCAAATGCCCTCGGTCCCAATGTTGCAGGGCTTCATTTTGACGGCCCGGTCGAAGATGGTTTCGCGGCCCTGGCTTCTGGCCAACTCCAAGACCTTCATGGTGGCCGGGTCCCCGCTGTCCGGGGGAGCGGGTTTCTTCGGGGCGGGTTTCGGGGCCGGGGCTCCTTCGGCTTTCGGGGCCTCCGCCGCCGCCGCGGCCGGCGCCGCCTCGACTTTTGGGGCCGCCGCCGGG
This sequence comes from Deltaproteobacteria bacterium, assembly GCA_031279525.1. Taxonomy (GTDB): domain Bacteria; phylum Desulfobacterota; class Desulfarculia; order Adiutricales; family Adiutricaceae; genus JAIROO01. The sequence continues at coordinate 4,079 of JAITIH010000309.1, forward strand.
GCCGGCGCCGTCTCGGCTTTGGGGGCCGCCGCCGCCGCGGCCGGGGCTCCTTCGGCTTTCGGGGCCGCCGCCACCGCGGCCGGAGCCGCCTCGACTTTCGGGGCCACCTCCACTTTAGGGGCTTCCGCCGGGGCCGTGGGTCGCGGGGCCTGGACCAGAAGCGACGCGGCCACGGCCGCCAGAGACGGCGAGGCCGCGGCTTGGCCGGCCCCCTCTTTAGCCATCTGGATGGCCGTCTCGACGATGGCCGTCTTAACGGCCTCGGTCCGTTCTTTGGCCCTTCTTAAGGCCGCCTCAAACTCGATCGTTTCATGATTGGCCGCGTCCAAAAGGACGGATAAATCTAGGACGGTTTTCTTCGCGTCGTCCGCCATACAATACTCCTAAAAGCCATTCTTAGCCGCTTGTCGCGAGGCTTCAAAGCCAGGCGCAGGAACGTGGCGCAATAAAAAAAGCCGCCCCCGGGAAAAAACCGGCGCGGCCTTCGAAGCCATAAATATGCCAAGGGACAATCGAACGCGCGATTGGCTAGCCAAAAAAAAACCGCCAAACCCCCCAAAAAAGGGAGCCGACGGCCCTCGTAGCCCCGCGTCAATTTTCCAAAAAACTCAATTAATTTAAGAACTTGGGTTTAAAAGAGTGGTCAAGCGCCCATTAGGGCGAACGCATTGGGGCCCTCTAGCCCCGCCTACTCTTTTCCCCACAAACGATAACCTCGCCTACCTCCAAATTTCAATCGCAAGGTTAACGCGATAAACTTATTTTAAGACGATTGGCGGCCAAAATCAAGAACGAATTCACCCCGGCGAAAATCGGCTATCGTCGCCAAGCCCGCCTGACCGCGGCGTGGGGCGCGGCCCCCCGATCCCGCCCTTGGCCGTTGGACCTTTAGGGTCCGCCCGTTGGCCTTTGGGCTACCCCCCTTGGCCTTTGGGCTTCCCCCCTTGGCCTTTGGGCTTCCCCCCTTGGCCTTTGGCCCTAAGGCTAAAGAGGCCGCAACTATTATATATGGGGCTTTAGCCCGCCGCCTCCAGCTCTCGGGCCGTCTTTTCCCAGGTTTCCTCTAGGCCGAGTTTTTCCGCGCTCAGCTCGGCTAGCTCCTTAGTCAAAAGCTTAACCTTCTCGCCGTCTTGGTAAGTGGCCGCGTCCCCTAAGACCGCCTCCAACTCTTGGGCCCGGACGGCGATCCGGCCTAACCTGCCTTCGGTCTCCGCTAAAAGCCTCTCTAGGGGCCTTCGTCGGGCGTTTAGGAGCTTTCGGGCTTCCTGGGCTTTTTTTCGGGCATTTTGGTCTTTGGGGTCTTTGAAACCTTTGGAGCCTTTGGCCGCGCCGGTTTTAAGGTCTTTAGGATCCTCTTTTTTCCCCATGGCCGCGGCGTCTGGGCCGACTTTGGGGGCGGGACTTTTCTGGCTGGCCAGATCCGCCAGGTCGCCGCGCCAGAGGCTCTGGTAGTCGTCGAAGTCGCCTGGGAAAACGGTTAGGCTCCCGTTTTCCACGACCGCCACCGCGTCGCAGAGCTTGTTAATAAAGTGGCGGTCGTGGCTGATTAAAACCAAGGTCCCCTCGTAGCCCTCCAAGGCGTCCTCCAGCATCTGCCGGCCGGGGATGTCCAAATGGTTGGTGGGCTCGTCCAGAATCAAAAGGTTAGGCGATCCCATCATGATCTTGGCGAGGACCAGGCGAGTTTTTTCGCCGCCGGACAAAACGGAGACCTTTTTAAAGACGTCGTCCCCGCTAAAGAGAAACCCGCCCAAGATGGAACGCAAGGACCCAGGGGTCAGGTGGCCGGCGACCTGGGCCAGCTCTTCTATGACCGTGAGCGAACCGTTTAGGTTGTCCATCTGAAACTGGGAAAAGTAGCCGACGTCCACGTTCTGGCCCATCTTAAGCTTCCCCTCGTCCGGAAAGACGACCCCGGCCAAGAGCTTGGCCAAGGTCGATTTACCGCGGCCGTTCGGGCCCAAGAGGGCCAGGCGCTGGCCCCGGGTCAGGGTGAGGTTTAGGTCTTGGTAAACCTTGGTCGGACCATAGCCAAAGCTAACCCCGGAAAACTCGGCGACCAGATCCGGGCCGCGTTTGCCCTGGGGCAGCTTTAAGGAAAACGACCTCTCCTCGGCCGACTCCGGCGGGGCTAAACGGTCGATCTTCTCTAGGGCCTTAATCCGGCTCTGAGCCCGCCTAGCCGTGGTGGCCCGGACCCGGTTCCTTTCGATGAACCTTTCCATCTGCTTGATGCGGTCCTGCTGGTTGGCGAAGGCCGCCGACTCGGTGGCCAGGCGCCTAGCCTTTTCAGCCAAAAACCTTTCGTAATTGCCCGGGTAAGAGTCGACCCGGCCGCGCCTTAACTCCACTATTTTTGAAGCCACGTTGTTTAAGAAGACTCGGTCGTGGGAGACCAAAAGCAGGGCGGACGGCGAGGACTTTAAAAACCCTTCCAGCCACAGAAGGCTGTCCAGGTCCAGGTGGTTGGTGGGCTCGTCTAGGACCAAAAGATCGGGTTTGGCGGCCAGGATCCGGGCTAAGACGGCCCGCATGACCCAGCCCCCGGAAAAGCGCCCTAAGTTGGAGTCGAAGTCCTCTTCCCGAAAGCCTAAGCCCATGAGGATTTTTTTGGCCTCGGCCTCCCGGGCCCAGCCGCCTAGGGACTCAAAAAGCTGCCATAGGCGGCCTTGGCGCTCGGCTAAGGCCATCAGCCCCTCGGGGCTCTGGCCCTCGGGATTTTTGAGGCTCTCCTCCACCTCGGCCAACTCGGCCTCGATCCGGCGGTACTCCGGGTCGACGTCCAAGACCAGGTCCAAGAGGCGCTGGTCGGCCTGAGCCAGGACATCCTGGGGCAAATAGCCAATCTTAAGGCCTTTAGCCCTTGAGATCTGGCCCCCGTCGGGGAGCTCCTCGCCTAAAATGAGACGGATGATCGTGGTTTTGCCGGCGCCGTTGCGGCCCACCAGCCCCACCCGCTCGCCGGGTTCAATGGACCATGCAATTCCGTTAAGCACATCCTGACGGCCGTGAAAGCGGGTAACCTCGGAGAAAGTGACCAATGACATGAATCTTCTGGGGTAACCTATGGGCTTAATTTGTAAGTCAAGCCATTTTGGGCGGCGAGGGCCAGGGGCGGGAGAGGGGCCGTCTCGGCCCAAGGGCCTTGCTTTGAGGGCCCTTAGGCCGAAAAATTTTCCTAAAGCGCGGACCTTCAGGCCCTTGGCCGCGACCTTGAGTCCCTGGCCAACTAAAGCCTTAAGCCTTGGGCCCTTAAGCCTTGAGCTCTATGTTCGGGCCTTAAGCGACCGATAGGCCGTCTTCCTCGGCTTTAGCCTTGAAAACTTCCTCTTTGACCCGCCGTAAGCTTTCCACGTAAAGGTCGGCCCACTGGTCGTTGGAGCCTAGGCCGGCCAGGCTGACCTCGACATTATAACCCATTCGCTTAAATTCGCTAGCCCAGCCGCCTTCTTCACCGGCCAAGTCGTTTTTGGCGTGGTCCCCGGCCACCACCATGAGGGGGGCCAAAAGGAGCCGCCCACCGGGCGGCGCGGTGGCCTCGACCGCCGCTTTAATTCGCGAAAAATCCGGTTGACCCTCCACCAGCCCAATATGAAAGTTAGGGCCGTACAAGCCTTTGGCCACGGCCTCTAAGGCCTTAAAGACTTTTAGCTCCAGCCTCTCGTGGCCGTGGGCCATGAGGGCCACCGTGGCCTCGCCGCTGGCCGCCCGCTCGCCGACGGGGCTAAGGGCCCTGGCCGCCCGGGCCAAAGCGGCCTCGTCGCCATGGCCCAGGCCCAAGGCCGGGGGCCCTAAGCCAATCCAAGGGAAGGGGTGCAGGCTCCTTTGGCGGGTGGCTAGATTCTTAAGGCCTTCGATAAGGTTGAATAAATCCCGAAACTCCTCCCCATCGGCCACCAGAACCGACTGAACCAGGATCGGCCGGCCGCCGGCCTCTTGGAGGCTAGCCAGCTCGGAGAGAACGTTATTGATCTCGTAATACCTTGGGTGAACCTTTGGCCATTTTTTTCGGTAGCCCGGATCGGCCCCCCGGGCCCGCCAGCGGGCTCGGACTTGGTTTGAGGTGAAGGCGAGACGCGTCTCGTAGTCGGGAAAAGCCGCCCTTACGCGGGCCTCGACGTTTTCCAAGGCCGTCAAGGCCTCTGGGTGGGTCGTCCCAAAAGCGGCCAAGACGACGGCCGGGGGCCGCTCGATTCGCTCGAAGGCGTAAGCTCTTGGGAACAGAAAATTTTTAAGGCCGTCTAATAAACTCATGGCTCCCTGACGAGGCTCCCCCGCCCCCAAAGTCCCTAAAATATGGGGCCTTTGGGGAGCGGGGGAGAGGTTTTTTGGGGCTTAAAGGCCCTAAGGCCGTTTAAGGCCCTTTCGCGTTTTTCGGGGCCTTCGCCCTAAGGGGCCCTTCGCTTCTTTTTTAGGCTTTTACTTCTTTTGGGCTTTCACTTTAGCCTCAAGGGCCTTTAGGTGGTTAATGTAAATGTTGACCCAATCGTTGTTGAGGCCAAGGCCAATTAGGCGGCTTTCGACTTCGTAGCCTCCGGCCTTAAAGACGCTAGCCCAGCTGTCAGGCTCGTCGCCGGCCATGTCGTTGTGGGCGTGGTCGCCGGCCACGATCATGAGGGGAGTCAAGAGGATCTTCTTGGGATTGACGGCCGACGTCGACTTATTGAGCTCCGCCAAGATTTCCGGGGCGTGGGGCGGGGCCTCGACGGTCCCGACGTAAATCTGGGGGCCATAAGCGTCGCGCAGAGACTTTTGCAGTTTGCCGTAGACTTTCTGGGTCAACTTTTCGTTGCCGTGGCCCATGAGGACCAAAGCCGCGTTCTTGGACTTGGCCTCGTTGACTATGGATTCCAAAGCTTTGGTGGCCGCCGCTATCTCCTTGGCCGGGCCGTCGCCCTCGCCCAAGGCCGGGACGCCTAAGCCTATCCACGGAAAGGGGGTTAGGCTGGGTTGGTAGGTCTTAATCTTCTGGACGGTCGAGACCAGGTTCTTCACGTCCTCGTACTCTTCACCGTCGGTGATGTGGAGGGACTGGACCAAAATGATGTCCGCCCCGCGCTCTTGGATCTTGGCCAACTCGGTTAGGACGTTGCCAATTTCGTAAAAGCGCGTGTCGACGCCGGGATTCTTTTTGTCGAAATCACCGTCGTCGTACCTGTCGTGCCAAATCTTGCGGATGATGTTGGAAGTGAAGGCAATGTGCACTTCATAGTCGGGAAAGGCCTTCTCCACCTGCGCGATGATGTTCTGGAACGAGTTCAGCGCGCTGAGCTCGGTGGTGCCGAAAGCCGCCAAGACTATGGCTGGTTTGCCAGCCACTCGGTCATAGGCCGTGGCGGGCGAGGCGACGAAAAAAAACGCCGCCAGAGCCAATAAAGTGAAAATCGTTAAGCGCCGCATGAATTCTCCTTGCGTTTAAGATCAAACCGGCCCTAAATGGCCGGGCAGCCAGAAAAACCTCCAAAAAAAAGTCAGAGCTTAAAAAAAACGCCTCGCGCGCGGGGGGACCCTAAAATTTGGGGCCTTCTAAAAAAGCCAGGCGAAGGCCCAAACCGGCGCCCGGCGCAAGGCTAGACGAACCATCGCATTTGGCCCCAAAACTTGGGGCCCTTTTAGGCTAAACGAAACTCTAAGGCCCCAAGGCCCTTAGGCCAGACGCTCTCAAAAAATCGGCCTTATCTCGAAAAACTCCTGGGATCGCCCTCAAAAAATTGGCCTTGCCCTCAAAAAACCGACCATCCCCTCAAAAAATCGGCCCCTCCCCCGAAAATACGGGTTATGGCCGCAGCAAGGCGGCGGCGGCGGCCGGATTGGAGGGCCAATACAAATGGACGTAGCTGGCGGTCAAGCGGCCCAACCGATAGATGGCCTCCCCCGCCCGCCCGTCGGGCCGCGTGGCCTGACTAAGGGGGGCGAGGTGGGTCTCGATCTTAGAATGGTGAAAGGCGTGGCCGCGCAGGGAGCCTTCCGGGAGATCGGCCCGCATGAGCCCCAGGCCCATCAGGCCCCCGGTCATGGCGGCCCGGCCAGGCAAAAGGCCGGCCAAAGCCGCCACGCGGCCATTGGCGCTTAACTCCTCCAAAAGGTATAAGAGCCCCCCGCATTCGGCGAGGATGGGTAAGCCCTTTTTCTGGTGGGCCTTAAGATCCTCAATTAAGCCTTGGTTTTCGGAGAGCTCTTTAAGGCGCAGCTCCGGGTAGCCGCCGGGCAGGTAGACGCTCTGGGCCTCGGGCAGCCTGTCCCCGGCCACGGGCGAGAAAAAAACCGTCTTAGCCCCCATGACCTCCAAAAGGTCGAGGTTGGCCTGGTAAATGAAGCTAAAGGCCGCGTCCCGGGCCACGGCCACGGTGAGGCCGCTAAGCAAACCTTTGGCCGCCGGCAGGCGCGGGCGGCAAAAATTGGTCTTTATCGGCAAAAGCTTCGTGACCGGCTGACTGGCCAGGGCGGCGGCGGCCCGGTCCAGCCGGGCGTCCAGGTCGGCCAGCTCCTGGGCCTGAACCAGGCCCAAGTGGCGGCTGGGGAGCTCGACGTCTTTTTCCCGCAAGAGGTAGCCGTGCCACTTAAGGCCCGGGGGCAGGCTATTGGCCAGGGACTCGGCGTGGGCGTGGCTGGCCACCCGATTGGCCATAAACCCCACGATGGGCAGATCCGGCTGGTAGACGGCGAGGCCTAAGGCGATGGCCCCAAAGGTCTGGGCCATGGCCTTGGCGTTAATGATCGCCAAAACCGGCAGCTGAAAGAGCCGGGCCAAGTCGGCGGCCGAGGGCCGCCCGTCGAAGAGCCCCATAACCCCTTCCACCAAAATGAGGTCGGCCTCCCCGGCGGCCCGCCACAAAAGGCTTGAGCAGAGGTCCTCGCCGACCATCCACAGGTCCAGCTGGTAGACCGGGTGGCCGCTGGCCCTTTCCAAGATCATGGGGTCCAAAAAGTCCGGGCCGCACTTGAAAACGCGAACCCGACGACCCGCCCTGGCGTGGTAGCGGGCCAAGGCGGCCGTCAATGTGGTTTTTCCCTGGCCGGAGGCCGGGGCCGCCAAGAGAATGGCCGGACAGTTTCTGACTTCGGTAAGGTTCAGGGCCGTCCCTCGGTTTTACGGTTTTTGGCGCCCTTAAACGGGGCGGTTTGACTTTTTTCGCCCTTTAACTTTAGGACGGTTGGCCGGGCGGCCTTAGGCGGCCTCTTAGCGCGGCCCCTTAGGCGGCCCTTAAGCGGGACGGTTGGCTAGGCGGGCTAAGGCGTTGACCGCCGCGGCCGCCACGTTGGAGCCGCCCTTGCGGCTTAGGTTAGCGATGAAAGGGGCCGGGGCCGCCATTTGGAGCCGCTTTTTGGACTCCAAGGCGTTCACGAACCCCACCGGGAACCCTAAGATGAGGCGAGGCCGGGGTTTAGCCGGGTCCTCTAGAGCCTCCAGCAGCCGAAACAAAGCCGTGGGGGCGTTGCCCACGACCCAAATGACTTTGGCCGGGTCCTTAAGGGTCAGAAAGGCCGCGTCCACCGCCGCCTGGGAGCGAGTCCCCTGGCCGGCCAGCTCCAGGGTTTTAGGGTCGTCGATGAGGCAG
>JAITIH010000342.1 GCA_031279525.1 Deltaproteobacteria bacterium
GGGTCAGCGACGTGGCCGTGGTGGCCGTGCCCTCCAAGCTGCACGGGGAAGAGCTGGGGGCCTTCATAATCGTCGACGATAACGCCCCCGAGATCACGAACAAAAAGGTCCGGGCTTACTTAAGGCCGCTGATCGCCGGCTACAAGATCCCACGGTTCGTTAAGGTCGTGCCCCAGTTTCCCTTAACGGCCAGCGGCAAGATCCAAAAGTTTAAGCTAAGGGAGATGGCCGCCGAGCTGTGGGGCAAGTTTTAAGCCAAAAGGCCCTAAAGGGTCTTTAGGCCTAAAAACCACCCCCAAAGGCGGTCAAAAGGCCTTGGCCCCCTCGCCTTTTTTTAGGCCAAATAGAAACTGGGAGGACAGCATGCCCATAGAGTTTTCCGAGCGGCTTAAAGCCTTGCCGCCGTATCTTTTTAAGGAATTGGACCGGATCCGGGACGAGGTCAAATCTCGGGGCGTGGACGTGATCGACCTAGGGGTGGGGGACCCCGACCGGCCGACCCCGCCTAACGTCATCGCGGCTTTAAGCCAAGCCGCGGCCGATCCCAAAAACCACCAGTACCCAGTTTACTCGGGCATGAACTCGTTTTTGGACGCCGTCTCCCGGTGGTATAAAAGGCGCCATGGGGTGAGCCTAGACCCCACGACCGAAATCTGCTCCTTAATCGGCTCCAAAGAGGGCCTGGCCCAGTTTCCCTTGGCCTTCGTCAACCCCGGCGACGCGGTCGTGGCCCCCGAGCCGGCCTACCCGGTGTACCGCAGCGGGACGATCTTCGCCGGCGGGACGATCCATTACGCGCCTTTATTGGAGAAAAACGGTTTTTTGCCCGACTATCGGGCCATTCCGGCCGAAGTCTTGAAAAAGGCCAAAATCATTTGGGTCAACTACCCCAACAACCCCACCGGGGCCGCGGCCAGCTTGGATTTTTACAAAGGTTTGGTGGAGTTCGCGAGGGAGCGCGAGCTCATCGTGGCCTCGGACGCGGCCTACTCGGAGGTGACCTGGTCCGGCCGGCCGCACCCCAGCGTCCTTGAGGCCCCTGGGGCCAAGGACGTGGCCATTGAGTTCCATTCCCTCTCAAAAACCTACAACATGACCGGCTGGCGGATCGGCTGGGCGGCTGGCGCGCCTAACCTAATTAAGGGCCTAGGCTTGGTTAAGAGCAACGTCGACTCAGGCGTGTTTCAGGCGGTGCAGTGGGCGGCCATTGAGGCCTTAGAAGGCCCCCAAGACTCGGTCAAAGCCATGGGCGAGCTGTACCGAGAAAGAAGGGAAGCCGTGGTCCAGGGCCTTAAGGCGGCTGGCCTAAGGGCCTTTCCCACGGAGTACACCTTCTACGTCTGGGTCAAGGCCCCCGAGGGCTTAAAGTCGGCCGACTTCGCCTCTAGGGTCTTAAACGAGGCCGGGGTGGTCGTGACCCCGGGCAATGGGTTTGGCCCCTCCGGGGAAGGCTGGGCCCGGATCGCCTTGGTCCAGGAAATCGATCGCTTAAAAGAGGCGGCCGCCCGGCTGGCTAAGCTTAATTTTTAGCCCTAAAGGCCGCAAATTTTTTTTGGTCGTTTAAAGGCCAAAAGGCCTCTTAAAGAGGCCTTTTGGGCTAATCGCCAAGCCAGCCGGCTGACCGGACGATAGTTCGCGACGCCAGCGTTAAAGTCGCGCGAGGTGACAAAAATGCCTAACGATGGCAACCCAAGAGACGCGGCCCAAGATCTTATCACTTTGATTTTGTCTAGCCATCGGCTGTGGCTCAACACCAACGGCCGCAACGGAACTCGCTTCGACTTTAGCGGCGAGTTTCTGGTTAGGGCCAAGTTTTCCGGGGCTAACTTGGCCATGGCCAACTTAGCCCGGGCCGATCTATCCGAGGCCGAGGTCATCGGGGCCAACCTGACCCAGGCTAGCCTGGGCGGGGCCAACCTGACTAAGGCCGCGGTCTCCAACGCCAACCTGACCAGGGCCGACCTGGCCAAAGCCGTTTTAGTCATGGCGGATCTGACTGGGGCCGATTTGACTGAGGCCGACTTAAGGGGGGCCGACTTGACCGGGGCCACCTTAAGCGGGGCCACCTTGACCGGGGCCAACCTAAACGGGGCCGACTTGACCGGGGTGGCCTTGGACGACCTCGACTTGGAAAACGTCGATTTATCCAACGCCATCATCCCGAAGACTTTCCATTAATTTCGCCGAGAAATCTGGCGTTGGCCCCAAAAAAGGCTCCCTATTGGGGGCCTTTTTTGGTCGCGGGCATTTTGGCCGCGAGTTTTTCCGGGCGCCTTGGCCTTGATTGGCCGTTGGGGCGGGCCTATAAGGGGCATATGGCTATAAATTTTTGGGGCTAGCTTTCGCCCAGAAGACTTGCGGCTAGATCCAAGGCGTCCACGGGCCAGTAGATCTCCGGCCGGGGCCGGCGGACGCCCGGGCGGCCGGCCTTGGGCCGGCAGCCCAAGACCGCTCGCCGCCATGGCTCGGGGATGGCCTCAAGCCCGTAAACCGCGCCTAATAAGGCTCCGCAGATGGCGGCGTTCGTGTCCGTGTCGCCGCCGCGGCCCACGGTGTCCACCAAGGCCTCCTCGAAATCGGAGGCGTAAAGGAGCTGCCAGAGGGCGTTTTGGAAAGCGATGAGAACCCAGCCCATTTGGTGGGAAAAATTAGGCGGGGGTT
>JAITIH010000049.1 GCA_031279525.1 Deltaproteobacteria bacterium
AAGCCCGCAAAGCCCATAAAGCCCGCAAGGCTCTTAAAGCTCGCAAAGCTCGCAAAGCTCGCAAAGCTCGCAAAGCCCGCAAAGCCCATAAAGCCCGCAAGGCTCTTAAAGCTCGCAAAGCCCGTAAAGCCCATAAAGCCCGCAAAGCCCGTAAAGCCCGCAAAGCCCATAAAGCCCATAAAGCCCATAAAGCCCGCAAAGCCCATAAAGCCCGTAAGGCCCGCAAAGCCCATAAAGCCCATAAAGCTCGCAAAGCAAGGAAAGCTCGCTCGCAGGGCCGTACGGCCCTGGGGCCTCTTGGGGGTCTTAGATTTTTCGGCCCTTAACTTGTAAGCTGGCCGTAATCAGGCCCTAGGGCGGCTTTTAGGTAAGTTTCGGCGAGAGGGTCTTTTAGGGACGATAAATATTGGCGCAAACCCTTAAGGCTCCCCGCCGGAAGGGTTTCCTTTAAGCTTAGGCCCAGGCTAACCAGGTTCCGCAAGTAATATTTCGCTAAAAAAGCTTCCAGCCCCAAGGCTAGAACCTCTTCGAGCAGGGCTAAGGCCATGGCCGGGTCCGCCGTTTTAAAGGCTTCCATGAGGGCGAAGGCGGAGTTTAAGTGGAGTTTGGCCAGCTCGTAGCCGTCGGCCGGAAGGGGACTGGTCGGAAGGCGAAAAACCTTTAAGGCCTCGCGCGGCTGAGCCTTGTCTATTAAAGCCAAGACGACTTTGTGGACGGCCGCCTTTTGGCGGATTTTGACCTGGGGTTGGTCTGGGAGGGCGAGGAGCTTTTCCAGCCAAAACCGCCCATAGCTGGAGTCCGGGGCCTGGCCTTTGGGGTCGGTTCCGGACGATTGGTCGCGCTGGCCTCGGGCTGGCCGGGCCAGCCGAAACTTGGCGGAGTGTCGCCCGGCCTTGACGTAGGCCACGCCGACCAGGGCCAACCCTTCGGCGTATAAATGGAGAAGCGGCCCTCCGGCGGTCATCTCCTCGATGGCGTTAAGGCACGGCTCGGCCTGGGGAACCCGGCCCATGGCCACCAGTTTTTTGACGACGGCCAGGTTGAGGCGGGCTATGGCCTCGCGATAAAGGTTTTGGTCGAGGATGAGGGACAGCCGCTCGCCCAAGGCTAAGGCCTCCTCAAGGTCGCCGCGCTCGGCCAGGAAGTTGCCCATGACCGTGGCGGCGGCCACGGACAATTTGGGGAAAAAGACTAGAGTGGGACTGCTAAGAAGGTCCCCTAAGAAGCCTTGGGCCGCGTCGATTCGTCCGGCGGCTAAGCTCACGATTAAGACAAAGAGGTTTAGGCGGTTTTTTAAGGACCTGTAGAACTGGTCGTTGATGATCCGGGGTCTGTCCTCGGCCAGCGCCGCGAGCCTCTCGAGGCGCGCGACGGCCAAAGGAAGGTTTCCGGCGAAGCCGGCCATGGAGGCCATGACGGCCAGGGCCGCGGCCTGGCATTGGACGACCGGCGGCGAGTCCGTCCCTAAGGCTCGCAAAAGCTTAAAGTCGGCCTCGACCCTGGCCAGGTCGCCCCGGGCCCCGTAATATTGGATGAAAACGAGCCGTAGCTTGGCCTTGGCGGCCAAGAGGGTGGGGTCGTCGCCGGGGGACCGATCGATTTTTTCGGCCAGGGCCTGGGCCTTGTCCGGCGAGTCCGAGGCTAGGTAGTGGCTGACCAGCTCAATGGCCGTCTCGGCCCGGGCCGCGGCTAAGTAGTCGTCGTCCCGCTCGCTAGGGCCTAAGGCCTTTAAGTACAGCTCCATCTGGTCGTGGCGGCCTTCCCTGGCCAAAGAGCGCAGCAAGGTGGAGACGGCGTGGGTCAATTGGGGCTTAAAAGGGCCGGCGTCCCGGATTTGGGAGAGCCTATGGAAGATCCGGACGGCCAAGTCGACCTGCCCCATCAGGGCCGACTGGGAAATGAGGGTCAGGGCGGCCCGGGCCTTATAAAGGGCGATTTTAGGGGAGTCGGCCAGTTGAGCAAGGGCTTCGAAGGCGGCCAAGGACTCTTCCTCTTGGCCGGGGACGGGCGGGGCCGAGAGGGTGGTCATGAGGATCTCGGCGGCGATATTCTCGTCTTTGACCGTCTCGTTGATGGCGAAGGCTTCCTCGCGCAAGCTCCTGATTAGGCCTAGCCGCCCGTGGGCCTGGCCAATGGCGATTAAAAGCCCTAAAGCCTTAAGTTTTTGGCGCTCCACTTCCGGGGAATTAGGCAGCGAGAAAAGGGTCTCGCGCAGCTCCAAGGCTTTGGCCATGGTCGGGTCGTCGCGGTGGCGGAACGTTAAGGCGATGATCCCTTGGGCCTTTAAGGCGTCTAGGGTCGGGGAAGAGGGGAGGGCCAAGAGGCGGTCTAGGAGTTTTTCGGCCATCTGGCGGCCCTTAAAGGCGTCCAAGGAGGCGAGGCAGCCCACCAAAATGGCGGCCCGCCATAAAAGATTGAGGGTCGAGTCAGGAAAAAAGTCCAAAGATTCGCTGACGGACCATAAATTGTCGCAATCTCCCTTGGCGCCTAAATAATTGGCCGTAAGCAAGGCGGAAAGGCTCAAAAGCTCCTCTAGGGCAAAGGAGATTTCCTCCTGGGCCAAAGTCTTGGACCCCTCTAAGTGGTCCTCGACGGCCTCGCTTAAGATGGCTAAGAACGCGGCTCCCCGCCCTAAGGGGTCGATGGCCTTCGGCTTCCAAAACTCGGACGCGAGCCTCGCGACGGCCTCGGTTATCCCCAACTCGGCCATGCCCTTTAGGCCATTCGTCGACGGGTCGCCCGGCTCGGGCGAGCCTTGGCCGCCTTTCGCCCCTTTCGCCCCCAATTTAGGCGGATCCCCCTCGCCCAGGGCCAAAGGCTGGCCTAACGAGGAAAGCAATCGGGCCTGAATCGACCCGGCCCCTAGGGTTTGGCCGTCCGGGCCCGTTTCGGGCCGCCCCTTAAGGTCGTCTGGGGCTCGATCTGGGTCGTTGGATTTGGCCTTACGAGCCCCTTTTGGGCCCTTGAGGGCCCGACTTGGCTCGCCCGACTCGACCAGGGTTAGGTTAGGCCTAACCGCGGAGACGCGGTTGGCGGCCCGTTGGGTCAGGTAGGCGTGAAATTTTAAGTAGCTCGCGTGGGTTGAGGTCGAATTTTCTTTAAAGCCGTGAAAGACGAAGGCGAAGAAAAGCATGGCCTTGGCCAAGGCGGCGTCGTCGGAAAAGTCGGCGGGATCCGTGTCCTCCAAGATTTCCTCGGCCTGGCCGAAGTCGCCGGACTTTAAAAAAGCCTCAGCCAGCTTGAGCTGAGTCAGAAGGAGCCGCTTAGGCGGCAGGTGAGGCGACGGCGAAGGGGTCGGAGGCGGCGAAAGCGAGGGCTTAGTCGGCGCGGGCGTGGCCAGGTCCGGGTCCGGGCGGCTCGGCGAGGGGGGCGTCGACCCTTCTGGCCAAGAGGCGGCCGCGGCCACCCCTTGGCTGGGCTTTAAATAGTTGTCGTAGAGGTGGCGGGCCTCGGCCGGCAACCCGGCCGCGACGTGGGACCGAAAAAGGGTCAGGGCGGCCTGGGCGGTCAGGCCTGGCCGTCCCGCGGCCGCGAGGGCCTCAAAGTGCTCCCGGGCCTTTAAGAGGCTCATGGCCACGGCGGAGCGTTTTTTGGCCCTTAAGCGCTCCTTTCGGGAATCCCCCGGAGGAATGGCCAAAAGGTTTTTTTGGAGATTGTCCGCCTCTCGGGCCAGCCGTTCCAGCTTAGCCGCGAGTTTGATGGGGTCTGGGGGAACCGTGGGGCTCATGGGTCGCGCGCCGGCTTTAGGCCTACGCTTATTCCTCGGCCAGTTCCGCTAAAAGGTCCCAAGAAGGGACGAAAAAGAGGGTTCCGCTGATGGCCCGGCTGAAATCCAAAAGCCGGTCGGTGTTGCCCGGGGGGTCGCCGACGAACATGTTCTCCAGCATTCTCTTGGTGGTGGAAAAGGTCGCGGCGTAGCCGATGAAGTAGGTCCCGTGCTCGCCTTTAGCCGGGTTGGCGAAGGCGACGTTGGCCCGGACGATTTTGAGCTCCCGCCCGTCCGGGTCGGAAATGTTGGTGACGGCGTTGTGGGCGTTTTCCGGCTTTACCCCTTCCTCCAGCTCGCGGTCGTCGTATTTGCGGCGGCCAATGGCCTTTTCTTGTTCCTCCACCGGCAGCTCGTTCCAGGCGGCCAGGTCGTGGAGGTATTTCTGGGTCATGGCGTAGCTGCCCCCGACGAACTGGGGGTCCTCGCTCCCGATCACCGCGGCGGCCTGGGCGGCCTCTGGTTCGGGGTTTTCCGTGCCGTCCACGAAGCCGATGATGGCCCGGCTGTCCATATAGCGAAAGCCATGGGTCTCGTCGATGGGCTCGACCACCTCGGCCAAGTCGGCGCTGATTTGGGAGGCCAACTCCACTAAGACGTCCATCCGTCCGCCCCTTAAGTGAAAAAACAGATCCCCTGGCGTGGACACGGCCACGTGCCGCTCGCCCCGGATCTCCTGGAACGGGGTCAGTTCCTTGGGAGTCGGTCGGCCAGGGAAGAGGCCTTGCCAGGCCTCGGCCCCAAAGCCCATGACGGCGCTGATCCCTAATTTAGGGAAACGGTTTTTGAGGCTGCGGGCCAAGGCCGGTAGCTTGCCGCAAAGGGCCTTGACCGGCTCGCGGGCTTTTTGGCGGTCCGGTAAGCCAAAAATAATGAAGATGGCGCTTTGTCCAGGGCTAGCGGTGACGTCCATGGGTTTCACGAGTTTCCTCCTTTTTCGCCCTAAAAGGCCAGGGCCGTGGAATAAGCCGCGCGGCTAAGGCCGATCGTCTTAGTTCCGGGTTTTGACCATGAAGCGGGCCCAGTCCCACCAGCGGTTGACTTTGAACCGCCAGAGCCGGCTTTGGCGGGAGTCGGGCTCGACCTCGAAGCGTTTTTGGGTCTCGAAGCCGACCTCCTCCGGCATATTGGGCAGAATCTGCAAAGCGGTCCTTTTGGCCTCGGCCACGGCCTTAGAATTGGCCTCCTCGGGCAAGGTCAGGAAAATCTCCCGGGCCTCCTTGAGTTGGCCGACTTGGGCGGAGCCGGCTATTAAAAGGTTGGCCGCCAAAGCCCTGGCGTCCTGGGCGGCCTGGGTCGGGCCGAGGCTTTGGAGCTCGGCGTAGAAGCCCTTCGCCTCGGCGAGGCGGCGTTGCCGCGCGAACTCCTCCAAAATGGCGAGCGCGACCCAGCCTAAGGCCACGATCAGCCGCTCCGTCTCCGGGTCGGGCCGCGTCGGAGGCGAGGGAAGGTCGTCCCGCCTCAAAGAGGCGGCCAGGTCCTGGTAGAGGCTTAAAGCGTCTGGGAGGAGCCCGCCCTCCAGGTAGTGGCCGACGACAGGCAAAGTCAGCCAGGCCCGGATCAGCTGGTTTTCCAGGCGGTGGGGCCCTTGGGTCGGCCTTTTTAGGAAGTTTAAGGCCTCCGAAAGCATATCGCGCCTCAAAAGGGCCTCGACGATTAAGGTCCCGGCCTTGACGCGAAGGCAGAGGATCTCCGGGCTTTGGCCTTGATAGGCGGCGAGGGTTTCGTTCAGCTCTCTCGCCTCGCCCATGATGCCTAGCTTAAGGCAGAGCCGGATCATGGCGAATAGGGTCTCGGCCTTTAAGGCCGAAACCCTTTCGTCGGGGTCCGGCGACCAGTCCGTGCCGGCCAAAAGCCTCGCCCGATGAATGTCGCCGCGCTCCAAAAGCTTGTTGGCCAGGCCCAAGCGGATCTTTTGGGCCAAGAGCCTTTCCTCGCGGCCCGAGGCGCCCGCTGGGCGGTTAGCCGGGTGAAAGACGTCGGTGTAAAGCTTTTGGGCCTCTTGGTAGAAGACGTCGGACCCTTTGGGCTTGATTCCCTTGATGAAGGTGGCCGCGTAATAGTAGAAGTAAATCTTCAGCGCGTCGGGTAGGCGGCCCAGGGACAGGCCATGGTCGCGGGTTAGCTTCTTGGCCGCGGCCAGTTGGCCGCGGGCGGCCTGGACGATGGCCAGGCAAAGGAAGGCCCGGCGCCGGGCGAGGTCCAGCCGGTCCAAGTAATTGTCCAAGGTCTGGGACTGGCCCGGGCCTGGGGCCGCTGGCCTGGGCGGGGGGCCAGGATAGCCGTCGCCAAAAGGGCCGCCCATTTCCGCGGAAAGGGATTCGGCCTCCAGGCGGCTTTTGAGCTCTGGTCGGCCTTTTTCTTCCCCGCGCCGCCGGGTCCGCCATTTCGTGTCCGTCGAGACTTCCTCGGGCAAAAACTCGAACTGGGCCGCCCCGCAGTTCCTGGCCTTGCGGCAAAAGCCGTCGTAGGCCTGAACGAGCCTTTCCCGAAACTCGGGCAGCTTAACGGAGACCGGGAGCGGCAAATCCGCGAAAGAGAGGATCTCCATCAACTCCGCCCTGGCCAATTCCAGGCGATCCAAGGCCTCCACGAAGCTTTCGAGGCTTTTTTCGGCCTGGTCGCAGGCTTGGGCCGCCAAGTTCATGGAATTTTCCAGTTTCTTTGGCGTTTTTGGGGGGCGGGCGTTTGAGCGTTCGAGCATGGGCTCCTCTAAGGCGGGCTTGGGGCGGCCAAGGGCCACCCCCGCCATTCGAGGGATTTTGGGGCATTTGGCCCTAAAAGCCGGCCGGAAGCCCAAAGGCCCCCTTAGGCGGCGTTACTGAATAAAATAGTCGCCCAGGAATTTACCATTTTTAAGGAGCGCTTGTAAATGAAAATTCCAGAAAAAATGGCCGCTTAAAGGCCCTCGCGCCTAAGCGGGCGAAACCGGGGCCACGCCCAAGTTAAAGGCGGCCGGGCCTAAGAGGGCCTAAGGCCAACTTAGGCCCTATGGCCTTTTGGAGCGTTTGATTTTTCCGGCTAAATGGCCAAGGCCCTCCAAAAGAGGGTGGAGGACGGCCCCTACTAATAGCCCGAAGAAGGCGTTCAGAAGAGGCGGCCAGACGGGCCAGCTCTCCCAAAGATGGCTAAGTTGGGGGAGGCCATGGGCCAGAATGCCGCCGCCGACCATGAACATGGCCACTGTGCCGACTAAGGCCAAAAATTTCATGAGGGCCGGGGCGGCCAAGACCAGGGAGTTGCCAAAAGGGCGCCAGATTTTGGAGTTGGGCTTTTTTCGGACCAGCCAGTAACCAATGTCGTCCAGCTTAACGATGAGGGCCACGAAGCCGTAGACCCCGCCGGTCATCAAGAGGCCCACGGCCACCAAAATGGCGGCCCTAAGGGCCAGGGAAATATCCAAAGGCAGCGACCCTAGGGCGATGACGATGATTTCCGTGGACAAAACGAAGTCGGTTTTGATGGCCCCGGAGATCTTCTTTTTTTCCAGTTTCTCCATCTCCGCGATCGTCAGGCCCTGGGGGTTTGAGGGCGGGCCCGCGGTTTTTGGAGAACTGAGAGCCGGCTCCGCCGCGGGCTCGGGGGTTGCCTGGGCGGGGCCCACGGCCCCGGGCTTTAGGGAATAGGGGGCTGGCTCCGCCCCGGGCCCGGGAGTTTCTGGGGCCAGGCCGGCGGCCTTGGGTTCGAGGGAATCGGAGGTAAAATTCGCCGTGGGCTCGGGAGTTTCTGGGGCCAGGCCGGCGGCCTTGGGTTCGAGGGAATCGGAGGTCAAATCCGCCGTGGGCTCGGGGGTTTCTGGGGCCAGGCCGGCGGCCTTGGGCTTTAGGGAATCGGGGGCTGGTTCCGCCCCGGACTTGAGGGTTTCTGGGGCCAGGCCCGCGGCCCTGGGCTTTAGGGGATCGGAGATCAGTTCCGCCCCGGGCCCTGGAGTTTCTAGGGCCAGGCCCGCGGCCTCGGCGGAATCGGGGGTTAGCCCCGCCGCGAGCTCGGGCGAGGCGGGCGGGGGCTTTTTCTCGTGGAAGAGGTGACGGTAGACCTTCTCGCCGCCTTCGGCGCAGAGATAGGCCCCGCCGACCATGAGAAGGGGGGTGACGAAACGCGGGGCGAAGGCGCTTAAGGTCAGGGCCGCGGGGATCAAAATCAGCTTGTTGACCAAAGAGCCCTTAGCCACGCTGAAGATCACCGGCAGTTCCCGCTTGGCCCGGACCCCAAAAACCTGCTGGGCGGTCAGGGCCAGGTCGTCGCCCAGGACCCCAGCCGTTTTCTGGGCCGCCATCTTGGCCATGACGGTCACGTCGTCCAGAACCGAGCCAATGTCGTCTAGTAAGGCCAGAAGAGAGAAGCCGGCCATAATTGAAGGTTATCCTTCGCCCTCGGACCCCGTTTTTAGGTTCCCGCGATCGCCGGGCGATGGCCAGAAACGGGGAGGCGAGTCGTTAAGATGGCGGACCTATTGGTCGGTCGCTGGGCGAGCCGCGCGACCGGCCGCCCGACTTTAGGGAGGCTGGCCGCCTAGGGTCGCCGCCACGTAAAAAAATAAGACGAAAAACGCGTTTTTTTGTCGAGCGGAACCGCCGAAGAGCTTTTTCGTTAGCCAAAAAGGCGCTTTTATGGGTCCTGCCAAAAAGGCCGCTTTTATGGGTCATGCCAAAAAGGCCTTAGCCGCGAGGCGGCCTTTTTTCTATGAAAGTTGTCGCGCTAAAAAAAATTTTTTAACGCGCGCGGATCTTATTTACGGTAGCCACATAAATTTTGTATATAACCATCCATCTTCGCCGAAGGCGAACTCAACAAATAGCCAGAGATTTTACAATCAAACAGCTAAATATTTAAATAAATATCTCATCTTAAATAGCAATAACAGAACTTTTATAACCTTTATGTAATTAAAAGTTCTGTGATTTGCCACGAAAATAAGATTTCGTTCAGGCGATGGGATTAGCTATTTCGCCAAAAAATTCGCCAAGAACGCGGCGTAAACGGCTGTGACCTTTTCTGGTCCTACCGCCAACCGTAATAAACGTAATCATCGCGCGAAAAAACAAACGCTGGTTTTTGGCGTAAAGACAAAACTTGCATGCGCTGGGCCGTTTAATCTTGAACATGAACGTTTTAGGCTTTAGCCTAAAGAGGCCAGTTAGGCGATGGTTCACGGTAAAATTTCGCGTCGGATGAACTTTGGGGATTTTAGGATTTTTGTCTGGGCTTAAAATTTAATATTTTTTCTTAAAGCGCCTTGGGGGCGGTCGTTTTAGGCGTAGGCTTGGAAGTGGCTCTAGCCTTAGACTTGGCTCCCGATTTAGCCGCTGGTCGTAAGGAGCCTGACTTAAGGGCGGCGGGCTTTGGCTCTTTTCATTCCGGCTCGCTAGCTAGCCCGCCCAGACATTTCCAAGACGTAATAAGCCTTTTTTGGCCGTTCACGACCAACCCTAATAAAACGGGATTGTGGTATCGACCGCCATAGTTTCGGTCCATGATTTGCTTTAAGGCC
>JAITIH010000142.1 GCA_031279525.1 Deltaproteobacteria bacterium
TATTCAGGACGTGCAAAAGCAGTTTGGCTTAACCGTGGTCCTCATCGCCCACGAGCCCAGGGTCATCGCCACGGTCTGCGACCGGGTGGCCGTCCTGGATAAAGGCCTAGTGGTCGAGACGGGGCCGGTGGGCGCGGTCTTCTCCAACCCCAGCCACGAGATCACCAAGGGGTTCGTCCAGGACCTTTTAGGCGGGGCCGATTTAGCCCGGGACGTCGAGGCCAAGGGCCGGTTGGTCAGGATCGCCCTTTTGGGCCGGCCGCTTCCTGACTCTTTGTTGGCCGGTCTGTTTAGGGACTTTAAGGTGGAGGCCCGGATTTTAAAGGCCCACGTGGAGCAAGTCAAAGGCGCGCCTTTGGGGGCTTTGGTTTTGGACCTTTTGGGCGAGCCGGAGGACGTCGACAAAGCCTACGGGCGCTTACAATCGCAAGGCTTAGCTATGGAGGAGGAGCCGTGACCGTAGACGTGACCTTAGAGGCCGCAAAGCTTGCAATGCTAAAGACGGCCGCCTGGCAATCGTTTTACATGGTGTCGATCTCGGCCCTTTTGACCGCCATTTTAGGGATCCCTTTGGGCGTTCTTTTGGTGATATTTCGGCCCGGCCACATCCTGGCCAACCGGCCGGCCCAGGCCGCGTTGGGGGTGGCGGTCAACGCCCTGCGCTCCATCCCTTTTCCCATTTTCATCGTTTTCGTCATTCCCTTAACGCGGCTGATCGTGGGGACCAGCTTAGGCCCCAAGGGAGTGGTGGTGCCTTTGACCTTGGCGGCCACGGTTTTCATGGCCCGCTTGACGGAGTCCGCTCTTTTGGAGGTCCCCAAAGGGGTGGTCGAGGCGGCCCAGGCCTGCGGGGCCGGCCGCTGGGAGATCGTCTGGCGGGTCCTCTTGCCCGAAGCCCGAAGCGGCCTCATCCTGGCCGTGACCATCATGGTCGTGACCCTCATCAGCTACTCGGCCATGGCCGGGGCCGTGGGCGGCGGTGGCTTGGGGGACTTGGCCATCCGCTACGGCTACCAAAGGTACCAGACCGACGTCATGGTCGTTACCGTGTTATTGCTTTTAATCGTCGTCCAACTGACTCAAAACTTAGGCGACTGGTTGGCCCGACGGTTCTCGCGGCGCTAAGCCTAAAATGGGCCGTTAAGCCAAAAAGTCGGGCCTTTAGCGGCCTAAAATAAATCAAAAAGCTGGAGAATCACGATGAGAAAACTTTTTTTGGCGGCCTTTAGCCTCGCCCTTATGGCTAGCCCCGCCTTGTGGGCCCAGACCGAGGTCTCGGTGGGGACCACCTCGGGGGCGGACGTGGAAATTTTGGAAAAGGCCAGGGACGTGGCCGCGAAGGAAGGGTTGGCGGTCAAGATCGTCGAGTTTAGCGACTACCGCCAGGTTAACGACGCTTTGGCCAGCAAAGAGCTGGATCTAAACGCTTTCCAACACCAGCCTTACTTAGACGACTACAATAAGGAAAACGGGACTTCCCTAATCAGCGTGGGCAGCACCTACGTCTCGCCTTTGGGCTTTTTTTCCAAGAAAATCAAAAAATTGGAAGAGTTAAAAGAGGGGGACACGGTGTCCATCCCCAACGACCCCACCAACGGGGGCCGAGCCCTTTTGCTTCTGGAAAAGGCCGGGGTCATAAAATTGAAAGAGGGGACGGGCTTGACGCCCACGCCCTTCGACGTGGCCGAAAACCCCAAAAATCTCAAAATTTTGGAAGTGGACGCGGCCCAGACGGCGAGGACCCTGGACGACGTGGCCGCCGCGGCCATTAACAACACTTTTTCCATCCCGGCCGGCCTTAATCCCCTAAAGGACTCGATTTACCTCGAGTCGGTGGACTCCCCCTACGTCAACGTCATCGTCTGCCGGTCAGAGGATCGGAACAACCCCGTGTTTTTGAAGTTCGTCAAAGCCTACCAGTCTCAGGCGGTGGCCGACTTTATTTACGAAAAATTCGAGCACTCGACGATTCCGGCTTTCCCGCACCAAAGAAAGGAAAAATAAGTGGCGAGTAGGCCAGGGCGCGCCGCGGAAAAAGCCGTAAGCCCAAGCCAAGGGGCGGCCGCTGGCCGGCTAAGCGGCTCGGGCGAGGAAGACGCCTTAGGCGAGGGGAAAAAAGCTCGCCGGCTGTTCGTGGCCATCCCCGCCTCTAAGGAAATCGCCGACCTTCTGCTGAGCCTGGTTCCCCCAAATGGCCGGGTGGCCAAAAACCCGCACCTAACCTTACGGTTTATAGGTCAGGTCGCGGAAATTAACTTAGGTCCCCTTAAAAAATCCCTAAGCCTGGTCAACCTGCCCCCAGTGAGCCTGCTCGTTAAGGGCGTTGGCTTTTTTAAGCAAGGCGCGTTTTGGGCGGGGATTGAGGGGGACCAAAACCTGACGAGGCTTAAGGAGTCAATCGATAGCCGCGTCGACGAAGCGTTGGGCCTTAAGCGCGTAGCCAGGGCCTTCAAGCCGCACCTCACCGTCGCCCGCCTTAAAGGGAAGCCCGACTTTAGGCTCTGGGAGTTTATCCGCTCGCAAAGCGAAAGGAAGCTTGGATCTTTTTCGGCCTTTGAGTTTGGCCTTTACGAAAGCATCCTGGCCCCGACCGGGGCGACCCATCGCCTTTTGGAAAAATACGCCTTAAAAGCCTAAAAATCCCTCGCTAGATCCAGCCCGTCCCTAAATTAAAGAGCGTGGGGGAAAAGCCTGGGGCCATGGCCCCCAAAAACCAAAAAGCCCCATTTGGCCGCCAAAAAGCCAAGGGAAGGGCCGGGGGGCCAATATTTTTGGCTTTCGCGCCTTTAAGGCCGACGGCTAAAATGGCTTTTGGGGCGGATGTCTTTCAACTTCAATTTCATTTCAATGACGTACCTACAGATGGACGCGTAGCTCACGTCGTAATGCCGTTTAACGTGCTCGTGAACCATCTTCGCGGTCAATTTTTTAGTCGCGTCGGTCGAATTTTTGTAACTGTCGACGAACTGAGTTATTTTCTCGCGAATCGCCAATTTTTTGGCCAGGCGCGGCGGCGGGTTTTTCAGATCCACCTCGCGGGTTTTCTTGGTGAAGCTATAGACGACGTTGTCGACGCAATACTTCTTGACGGTCACTCTGGAAATC
>JAITIH010000157.1 GCA_031279525.1 Deltaproteobacteria bacterium
GGCTAGCGAGAAAAAAAGGCCCGCGCCGGCTAGCGAGAAAAAAAGGCCCGCGCCGGCTAGCGAGAAAAAAAGGCCGGCGCCGGCTAGCGAGAAAAAAAAGTCCGCGTTGGCTAGCGAGAAAAAAAAGCCCCAGGCTTCGGGCCTCAAAAAAGGCGGCCTAGCCAGGAGCCGCCTGACCCAAGACGTCGACCCCTGGCTCGCTCGGGTCGGGGCGTCGGTCCATTTCGACCGACGGATGGCCTTAGAGGACCTAGCCGGCAGCCAAGCCCACGCCCGGATGTTGGGGGCCGTCGGCCTGGTTAGCGAGGCGGAGAGCCGGCGGATGGTCGAGGGCCTGTCCGCCTTGGCCGAGGAGGTCGCCGCTGGCAGGTTCGTTTGGGACCCGGACCTGGAAGACGTCCACCTGAATTTGGAAAAGGCCCTGACCGACCGGATCGGGCCGGCCGGGGCCAAGCTGCATACGGCCAGAAGCCGCAACGACCAGATAGCCCTGGACGAGCGACTCTACCTACGGAAGGCCATCCTAAGGGCGGCCGGCGACCTGTGGGCCCTAAGGGCCGCCCTGGTCGACAAGGCCCTGGCCGAGGGGGACGCCCCCATGCCGGGCTACACCCATCTCCAAAGGGCCCAGCCCATCGTTTTGGGGCATCATCTTTTGGCCTATTACCAGGCCTTAACCCGGGACTCGGGTCGGCTGTACGACCTTTTGGCCCGGGCCGACGATATGCCCTTAGGCAGCGGGGCCCTGGCCGGGACGGGCCTACCGATCCGGGGCGACCTCGTGGCCGAGGAGCTGGGGTTTTCGACCCTTTCGGCCAATAGCCTGGACGCCGTGGCCAGCCGGGATCTAATATTGGAGTTTTTGGCCTTTGGGGCCATCGCCATGGTTAACTTGTCCCGTTTGGCCGAGGACATCGTCTTGTGGGTCACGGCCGAGTTTGGGGCGGCCGAGCTGCCCGACTCTTTAACCACCTCCAGCTCCATGATGCCCCAAAAGAAAAACCCAGACGGGGCCGAGCTCATCCGGGGCAAGGCCGGCCGGGTCTTCGGGAACCTCATGGCCCTCTTAACGGTGATTAAAGGCCTCCCCATGTCCTACAACCGAGATCTCCAGGAGGACAAAGAGCCGCTTTTCGACACGGTCGACGTCTTGGCCGTGGCCTTGCCCTTAGCCGCTCATTTGGTCGAGGGCTTAAAGTTCGACCGGGCCCGGCTTTTGGCCCTGGCCGACGACCCCTACGCCCCGGCCACGGACTTAGCCGACCACCTGGCCCTCCGCGGGGTCCCCTTTCGGGAGGCCCACCGCCAAGTGGGGGCCTTGGTGGCCGACTGCCTGGCCAAGAAGATCCCCTTAAGGGCGGCCAGCCCTAAGGTTCTGGCTAAATTCTGTCCAAAGGCCGATCCGGGCGTTTTAGCCGGTCTTACCGTGGATAAAATTTTGGCCGCCAGGGATAAGACTCCCGGCGGGACGGCCCCGTCCACGGTGGCCTTCCAGGCCCAGAAGGCCAAGGTCGAGCTGGATCAGGAAAAAGACCAAAGGCGTTTGGTTTTATGACGGCTAAAGCTGGCGATTCGGCGAAAATATTCAGGGCCGCGGCCCTTTTGGCGTTTCTCCCCCTTTTTCTGGGGGCCTGCGGGGTCAAGACCCACCCTTACCCCGAGGCCGCCGTTTTGCCGGGGCCGGTCCGGGAACTGACCCAGAGCCAAGGCCCGGACGGCCAGCTGTGGTTGACCTGGTTAAGCCCCTTAGAGAACATGGTCAACCGGCCCTTAAGGACCCTGGACCACTTTGAGGTTTGGGGGGCCGACTACGAGAGAAAAGGCTTTTGCGACGGCTGCCCGGTAACTTACCGAAAGCTGGCTGAGGTCTATTTGCTTTCCCCGCCGCCGGGGGCCTTAGTGGCCGAGGGGCCCTACCGCTGGGAGACGACCGTCAAACCCGACCGGGCCTATCGGTTTAGGGTGGCCGGCTTTTCCGGGCGCGGGTCGGTTAACCCGCAAAGCTGGCGGGAGGTCACGGTTTTTGGCCAGGCCAACCCCGGGGCCTTGGCCCATTTTTCGGCCAAGGCCGACGACCTTTCGGTCCGGCTAAGCTGGGCCAAACCCAAGGCCGGCCAGAGGGTGGAGGTCCAGAGGCTGACCCCGGAGCGGGAATGGGTCGCCTTGGCCGGTCTAGACGAGGCCAAAGGTTCCTACGAGGACTTGGACGTGGCCTATGGCCGGGTTTACGTTTATCGGGCCCGGCTTTTGGCCGAAGATGGCCAGAGCCTGGCCCCCGGGCCCTTTAGCCCTGAAATTCGGGCGTCCGTGGAGGACCTTCTGCCGCCAAGGCCCATTGGCTTTCTGGACGCCGCCATGGCCCAGGGCGGGGTCAGACTGCGTTGGGAGAATCTCGCCCAGGAAGACCGGCTGGCCGGTTACCGACTCTACCGCCGCCTGGCCGGGGAGTCGTCGTTTAGGCCCGTCGGCGGCCTGATCCAGGGCAATTCCTACTTGGACGGGGGAGTCGGCCCCGGGGAGACGGCCTACTACCAAGTGACGGCCGTGGACGCGAGCCCGGCGGCTAACGAGAGCCGCCCCTCGCCGGTGGCCTCGGTCATGGCGGCCCCGGAAGAGGAAGAATTGCGGCGGCCGGACCTCGCGGATCCTGGCCTTTAGGGAATCCTAAGCCCAGGGGAATCTGGCCTTAGGGGGATCTGGCCTTAGGCTCAATGCAGGAAGAGGCCGAAGTTTTCGGTTGAGCCGGGGCGACTCGGCGAGGATAAAGAGGCGTTCGACTGGCCTGTTAACTGACCAAAGGGGCCTAATAGGGATAAACCGGCCTTAGGCGGTTTGGCCTAAGGGAATTGGCCAACCCGGCCAAGAGCCATTAAGATTGGCGAGGGCCGCGGCGAGGGGCGGCGTTGAGGGGCGCGATGAGCGAGTCGGCTTTTCATTATCGGGGCGAGGACCTATTCGTCGAGGACGCGAGCTTGGCTAGTTTAGCCGATAGCTTGGGGACGCCCCTTTACGTTTATTCCGCCAAGGCCATCCGGGCCAACTTAGAGGCCTACGAGGCGGCCTTGGCCAACTACCCTCATCTCGTGGCCTACTCGGTCAAGGCGGCCTCCAACCTGGCCGTCTTAAGCCTCATCCAAAAAGCTGGCGGTGGGGCGGACATCGTCTCCGGCGGGGAGCTGTTTCGGGCCCTTAAGGCTGGCTTCGATCCGCGGAAAATCGTTTTCTCCGGGGTGGGGAAATCGGCCCAGGAAATGGCCGAGGCCTTAAAGGCCGGGATTTTGATGTTTAACGTGGAGTCGGCCCCCGAGCTTATGGCCCTATCGGCCGTGGCTAAGGAGCTGGGGCTAGTGGCCCCGGTGGCTTTTCGGGTCAATCCCGACGTGGACCCCCAGACCCATCCTTACATCGCCACCGGCTTTCGGGAGAGCAAGTTCGGGGCCCCCATGGAGGAGAGCTTCGAACTTTACCTCAAGGCTAAGGCCGACCCCAATCTTTCGGTGGTGGGCCTTGACTGCCACATCGGCTCCCAACTGACTTCGGCCAGCCCCATTAAGGCGGCGGCCGAGCGGCTGGCGGCCCTTTTGGGCCGGCTTAAGGCGGCTGGGATAGAGTTAAAATGCCTAGATGTCGGCGGGGGGTTGGGCATAGACTATAAGGGCGAAAAACCGCCTACCCCCCTAGAGTGGGTGGCCGCCTTCGTCCCGGTCCTTAAGGAGTTTTCGGGGTTGACCCTGATCTTGGAGCCCGGCCGCTCCATCGTTGGCCCGGCCGGGGCCCTAGTGGTTAGGGTCCTCTACGACAAAGCGACCCCTTACAAGCGCTTCGTGATCGTCGACGGGGCCATGAACGACCTAATCCGGCCTAGCCTCTACGGGGCCCACCACGCGATTAAGCCGGTTCGGGACCTTAAGCGGCCCCAGGCCCAGGTCGACGTGGTCGGCCCGGTCTGCGAGTCCGGCGACTTTTTGGCCCAAGGGCGGTTAATGCCGCTGGCCGAGCCCGGCGAGCTTTTGGCCGTTTTAGGGGCCGGGGCCTATGGGTTTTCCATGAGCTCCAACTACAACTCACGGCCGCGCGCGGCCGAGGCCTTGGTGGAGGGGTCGGCCTTTCGGGTGGTCCGGGCTCGGGAAACCTTAGAGGACCTAATCCGGGGAGAGACCGTCTAAGACCATTTTGGCCGCCCAATAAAGATAGACTCCGCCAAAAACTACAACTCCCCTTATCCGGGGAGAGGCCTTAAGAGGGCCTTTGGCGGCTTTAATCGAGACGAGGCCGTCTAAACGACGGGGGATCCTAAATCTGTGGGGGCGAAATTGCCTAAATGGCCCTAAGGCCAATTCAATAAGGGGAGAAATCGCCGCCGACTCTAAGAGGCTCTCGCCGGCGAACGCGACGAAAACCCCGGATAACCCAAAAATTGGGGAGGAAACCGTCCTATAGCTTAAAAGCCCCAACGGGGGGCGAAACCGCCTAAAACCCTTAAGGAGAGGGAAACCAATCCCAGGGCGAGGCTAACAATAAAACCCTGGCCAAGGCCGCCTTGGCTAGGGGCGCGCCATCGGCGCAGCGCCTGGCCCTTAGGCCAAACGGAGAAAATAAATGGTTCATCAAACGATGGAAAAATTCAGTTTCCATAAATATAGCGGTCACGGCAACGATTTCGTGATTATCGACAATTGGAACGGGCCGATTCTCGACGCCGACCAGTCGCGGGTCTCTAAGCTCTTGTCCCGGCCCAAGTTTGGGGTCGGGGCCGACGGGGTGGTTTTCATCGGGGCCGGCCCGGATGAGGTCGATTTCGCGGTCCGTTTCTTCAATTCCGACGGCTCGGAGGCCGAGATGTGCGGCAACGCCATCCGCTGCGCCGCCCATTTGGCCCATTTTTTGAACATAGCCCCGGCCAACATGACCTTTAAGACCAAGGCCGGGGTGGTGGAGTCCACGGTCAAAGAGCGCCAGGTCACCGTTCTTCTGCCCAAGATTTCCCGGCCCGAGGGGGCGGCTTTGGTGGAAGTGGAGGGGTTTAGCCAGACTTATTTCCGCATCAACACCGGAGTCAGCCACGCCGTGGCCTTCGTCGACGATTTAGAGAGCATAAACGTGGCCAAGTACGGCCGAGCGGTCCGCTTCCACAACTCTTTTAGCCCCGAGGGGGCCAACGTGGATTTCGTCCGGGTTGTGGGGGATAATGTCCTGGACGTCAGAACTTACGAAAGGGGCGTGGAGGCCGAGACTTTAGCCTGCGGCACCGGGGCCACGGCGGCCTCGCTTTTGGCGGTCAACCAAGGCTTAGTCAAGGGCGACGAGATTATTTGCCACACCCGGGGAGGCGAGGACCTCACCGTCAGCTTCGAAGGCAAACCCGACGCCCCGACCAAGGTCTTTTTGAAGGGAGAGGTTCGCTACGTCTTTTCTGGGCAAGTCGGGCCGGACATTTTTAAGAAATAAGGCGGCGACGTCTTTGGGGGGGTTAAGATGTCAGGATCGTTCGAAGGCGTGGTCGTGGCCATGGTCACTCCGTTTAAAAATGGGGCGGTCGACGAGCTCGCCCTACGCCAGCACATAGAGTTCTTGATTCAGGCCGGAGTCCAGGCGGTCCTGCCCTGCGGGACCACTGGCGAGTCGCCCACC
>JAITIH010000191.1 GCA_031279525.1 Deltaproteobacteria bacterium
GCGGTCCCAAGGGTATGGCTGTTCGCCATTTAAAGCGGTACGTGAGCTGGGTTTAAAACGTCGTGAGACAGTTTGGTCCCTATCTGCTGTGGGCGTAGGAAATTTGAGAGGGCCTGACCTTAGTACGAGAGGACCGGGTTGGACGAACCACTGGTGCACCAGTTGTCTTGCCAAAGGCATCGCTGGGTAGCTATGTTCGGAAGGGATAACCGCTGAAAGCATCTAAGCGGGAAGCCTGCCTCAAGATAAGATTTCCCAGGGCGTAAGCCCCTGAAGGACCCCGGAAGACCACCGGGTTGATAGGTCGATTGCGTAAGCGCGGTAACGCGTTAAACTTATCGGCACTAATAGTCCGTGAGGCTTTCCTTTTTACTCTTGTAACTAGGGCGCTTTATTTAAGATTCGTTACTCGTGTTCGATTTTGAGAGAGCGATTAATTTCGTTCCTTTAAGCTTGGAGATAAGTTCTCCATCAAATACCGGTAGTTATATCGTGGAGGCCCCACCCGTTCCCATCCCGAACACGGAAGTTAAGCTCCACAGAGCCGATGGTACTGCGCTTTAGGAGCGTGGGAGAGTAGGTCGCTGCCGGTTTTTTTTTAGTTTACCTTACTGTCTTTCAGGCGGCCTTTATGTTTAAGCGCGCCTCGTTTTCCCTGCCCTTTATTTTGCCTTTGCTACTCATCACTTGCACCAAGTACGTGCCCCATGACTTTCCGGCGCGGGCTACGGCCCCATTTTCGTCGGCGGAAAGCTCTTGGGGGCCGGGCGAGGCCTTGGAGCCCCTTTCGCCTATGGTCCGGGCTTATTTTCCGGGCCTCGGCCGGCGGCCAGCCGGCTCGGGCCAAGGCCTGGCTCTGGCTTTGGTCTCGCCGTGGCCCGCGAAAGGCGGCTTTACGGCGAGGCCTTGGCCGCTTAGCCAAGCTCAGCAAGGTTTAAGCGCTCCTTTTCGTCGAGTTTTTTCTAGCCTGACGATCGGAGAGCGATTTTTTATCGGCCAGTCTCGCGCTGGCCATTTTTTTCGGTTGGCCGGTTTTTGGCGACTTTAGCCAAAAAAAAGGCCTTAGAGGGCCAATCTTTAGGCCGCGCGGGGCCCTTTTTGGCCGCCGGAATAGGCCTTAGATTGGCGGCCGTGGCCATAAACCCATAAATAGCCGCCGGAAAAAATAATTAGCCTAAAATACATTAAAAAATGTTCGCGAGGGGGTAGCTTTTCTAGGGCCCGCGGGCCTTTTTAGGTCAGCGGGCCAAGATATTTCGCCTTTAGTCGTGTTGAGTTTGATTGACTAGGGCGTAATTATTGATTATATGACTATTAAAGATCGAAACCCGGGGGAGCCTAGGCGGAACGTTTCTTTTGAAGGTTTTTTAATATATAATGTCTGATAAGTTTTTTTTGTCTCTCTTGGTCTTTGAACGGCTTATCGCCCCCCTCGCCTTTGGGGCTTAAAAGCTAACTGGCTTTTTCCAAATAGGCCAACGCCTAAAGCGCAGGATTAAGGTCATGAGCGATCCCTTCCAAATTTTCCGCAACGTCAAAAAGACGGCAGTCTTCCAGATCTACGAGAGTTCCAAAATCACTTTCGTCTCCACGGCCAACCCGCGGCGGTTGCCATTTCTTTTGGGGTCGGCGCACGTTCACCACCTGGCCATGTGGCCGGTGGAAGAGGACCTGTTCAGGCACTGGCTTAAGGAAGCCAAAGCCGGGGACGTTTACTGCCAGTGCTGTTTAGGCTATCACTACGCCGACGGCGAAAGGCCTGAGGACGAAAAAAAGCGCGACTTGGTCAGGGCTTTTAAGTGGTGGAGTCGAGCCGCCGCGCAAGGCGAGCCCTACGCCGTTTATCGGCTGGGCACGGCCTACTATTTTGGCTATGGGATCGAGCGCGACTACGAAAAGGCTGTGCGGCTTTGGCTAGACGCGGCCACGAGCAACCACCCCGAGGCCCAGTATTTCGTCGCCCAAGCCTATTTCACAGGCGAGGGTCTGCCCATGGACCGGAGGCAGGCCGGCTTTTGGTGGCTGAAATCGGCGGAGCAGGGGCAGCCCGAGTCAGAGTTCATGGTCGGGCAGCTGTACTTAAACGGGGAGGGCCTTCCCTTGGACTACGACCAGGCCGTTTATTGGCTGCTTAAGGCGGCCGAGGAAGGCGTCGACGAGGCCTGTAGTCACTTAGGGGTCTGCTACTTAAAAGGCTTAGGGGTGCCTAAAGACGCGACCATCGCCTACAAGATGATTGAAAGGGCCGCCATGGCCGGCTTGCCGGCGGCCATGCACAACCTGGCCGTTTTAAGCTTGAACGGCCTTGGGGTGGAAAAAAACCCGGACGAGTCGTTAGTCTGGCACGCGGCCGCCGCCGAAAGGGGCGTGCCCGCGGCCGCCTTCGACATGGCCATACGCTACCGCCAAGGCCTAGGGCTCCCCAAAGACGACGTCAAAGCCCGGCAGTGGCTGATTAAGGCCGCCGAGAAGGCCTATCGCCCGGCCCAGGTGAGCTTGGCCCAGTTTTACCTAGAGGGCCTAGGCGGGCCCCGCCAGCCGGACGAGGGCCTGGCCCTATTGCGGGAGGTGGCCGTCAGCCAGCCGGGGGCCGACGGCAACATACAGCTAGAGGCTCAGTTTGGCTTAGGCATCATGTACCACCAAGGGGTCTGCGGCCAGCCGCCCAACTACGACGAGGCCATTGGCTGGCTCAAGAAAGCCGCTTGCAACGGCCACGCGGAGGCCAATTACGTTTTTGGGGTGATCTACGGGGAAGGCCGGCCAGGGGCCCCGAAGGACGAGGAGGAGTCTCTCTACTGGTTCGGCCGAGCCTTTGAAAGGGGGGTGAGCCCGAACGGCGCGCTGGCCGGCGAGTCGGCCGACCCAAGCTTAACCGATGGCGACGACCCCTATGGGGAGGAATTCGCCTTAACGGACGAGGAGATTCCGTTGGACGATTTTTTCGAAGACGAGGAAGACGAGTCAGAGAGAGCCGTCGATGAGACCGGGGCGCGCAAGTTTAAGCACTAGGCCTAAACGTCGCCCTTGACGTCCAGCCGGCCGTATTTGGCGGCGATGGCCTCTATCCGCTCGGCGGCTGTATTCTTTACGTTTTTGGCTCTTACGTCTCTGGCCCGCCAGTCGAGGACATGGCGGCCTCAACCCGGGCCAAGGTTTTGGCCTGGCCTAAGATCTCCAAGATCTCCCAAAGGCCGGGGCTGGCCGTTTTGCCGGTCAAGGCCAGGCGCAGGGGCTTGGCCACCGCCCCCATTTTGAGGTTTTTCTCGGCCGCAAGGACCTGGACTAAGCGGTCGAAGCTTTCGCGCGTCGCCGGAAAGTCCGCCGAAAAGGCCGCCTGGATATGGCTTAGGATCTCAACCCCGGCCTGGTTTAGGACCTTTTTGGCCTCTAGGGGATCGAGCGGCGGGGGGTCTAAAAAATAAAACTCGGCTTTTTCGGCCAGTTCGGCTAAGGTTTTCCCCCTTTCCCGGACCGTGGCCGCGATCTTGGCCAAAAGTTCGGGGGCGGGCTCGGGATCGGCCAGGCCTTTGGCCTTCAGGTATGGCAGGATCAAAGCCCCCAGCTCATTTAGGGAGGTCTCTTTGATGTAATGGGCGTTAAGCCAGTTGAGCTTTTCGAGGTTAAAGACGGCGGCCGATTTGCCGACCTTTTTTAAGGAGAAGAGTTCGACCATCTCTGGAAGGCTAAAAATTTCTTGGTCCCCGTGGGACCAGCCCAGGCGAGCCAGGTAGTTGACCAGGGCCTTTGGCAGGTAGCCCATCTCCCGGTAGGCCTCGACCGAGGTGGCCCCGTGCCGCTTGGAGAGCCTGGCCTTGTCCTGGCCCAAAATCATGGGCACGTGCCCAAACTGGGGAGTTTGGGCGCCTAAGGCCTCGTAGAGAAGGATCTGGCGCGGGGTGTTGTTGACGTGGTCGTCGCCCCGGATTACGTGGGTCACCCCCATGGTGAGGTCGTCCACCACCACGGCTAGGTTGTAGGTGGGGTTGCCGTCGCTTTTTAGGAGGACCAGGTCGTCCAGCTCCCCGCTGTTCACCTCGATGGGGCCTTTAATCAGGTCGAGCCAAGCCACGGCCTTGGCCGGGGGCGACTTAAAGCGGACGACCGCCCCTGGGGCTGGGCCTAAGCCAAGGTCCCGGCAGTGGCCGTCGTAACGGGGTTTGCCGCCGGCCTTTAAGGCCGCCTGGCGTTTTTCCTCGATGTCCTCGGGTCGGCAGTGGCACCAGTAGGCCCGGCCCTCGGCCACGAGCCCCAGAACGCGCTGGCGATGGAGGTCGGCTCGTTCCGACTGAAAGACCGGCTCCCCGTCCCAGTTGAGGCCCAGCCAGGCCAGGGACGAGAGAATGGCCTTAGTGTGCTCTTCTTTGGAGCGGGCGGCGTCGGTG
>JAITIH010000226.1 GCA_031279525.1 Deltaproteobacteria bacterium
CCGCCTTCTGGATAATGGCCCTCTCCTCCTCCCGCATTGCCCGGAAGGGGGAGCCAATGTCCTTGAACTGGCCGCTGGTGATGGCCTCGCCCTTAACTCCTAACTTTTCCATGGCCTCGGAGACCTGAAAGGCGAACATTATGACGCCAATGGAGCCGGTCAAGGTGCCCGGGTTGGCCATGACGTGGTCCCCGGCCATGGCCAGGTACAGCCCGCCGGAGGCGGCCACCGAACCCATGGACACCACCACGGGCTTGGACATGGCCCTAATGGTCTCGACAATCTCCTGACAGGGGGCCACGGCCCCGCCCGGGGTATCCAGGCGCAGGACCACGGCGATGACGTTCTGGTCGTCGTCGTAGCGCTTTAAGGCAGTGTCCGCCCAGATGGAAGAGACGATCTCCCCTTCCACGCTCACGACCGCCACGCTGGACTCCGGGGTCAGATGCTTGGCTAGGCTCACGCCCTGGCTAATGGAGTCGGTCATGTTTAAGACGCTGTAGTGGCAACTGCCGACCACGGCCAAGCACAAAATAAGGAAGGCCAAAGGCCAGCCTTCCAGGCGCCAGGGCGAGCGCGGCGGCTTGGGGGCCGCCGGCGGCGGCAGAGACCGGCCGCCGGGCGACCTGACCGGCCCGAGGGCCCCGTTAGGGGCTTTGGGGTCGGCGGCCTTCTGGCCGGGGACGGGCTCTGGCCCTTTTAAATTCCGGGTAGGCTCGGACCCGGCGGGCTCCCTAAGAGGGGCGGCGGACTTAAGCCCCGCGGGTTCCCTAAAAGGGGCGGCGGACTTAAGCCCCGCGGGTTCCCGGTAAGGCCCGGCTGGCCCTAGTCCGGAAACGGGCGCGGGCCCGGCGGGGCCCCGCTCGGGGGCCGACGCGGGCCCGGCTATTTCCCGGTCAAGATCAGGCCCGGCGGCGCCATTTGGGCGATCCTGGCGAGGATCGGGCCCGGTCGCTTCCGGCCCGGGCCCCGGGTCTTTGGTCTGGTCTTCCATGGCCTTTGAACTTACGGATTTTCAGCTTCCGGCTCAGGCTCGGAAGGCTTAGACGGCTCGGATTCCGGCTGGGCCTCGAAAGCCGCCGGTTGGCTGGCTTCGGCCGAGGACTCGGCCGTAGGCTCGGCTACGGGCTCGGCTACGGGCTCAGCCGCGAGCTCAGCTCCGGGCTCGGCCGCGGACTCAGTCGTAAGCTCAGCCTCGGGCTCGGCCGACTGCTGCTTTTCGGCCAAAAGCTTGCCCAAATTGCCAAAGGCCGTCCCAAAAGAGGAGCCGGCGTTGGAAGTGGAGGTGGAGGCGCCCAGGCTGGAGCGGCTCTCGCCGCCGTATTCCTTGTAATGGCCTTCCTCCTCGTCCTTTAAGAGGCGCTTGACCGATAGGCCAATCTTATGGTCTTCGACCGAGACCGTGACCACCTTGGCCGAGATCGAGTCGCCTAAGTTAAAGGCCTCGGCGAGGGGTTTGCCTTTCGGTAAACCCGACTCGGAGACGTGGATGAGGCCCTCGATGCCGTCGGCCAGCTCAATAAACACCCCGAAGTCGGTGATGTTGGTGACTTTCCCGGTGACCTTGGTCCCCACGGGGAAGTTGACCATGGTGGCCGACCAAGGATCCTCCTCCAGCTGTTTGATGCCTAAGGAAAAGCGCTCTTGGTCGCGGTCGATGGCGAGGATTAAGGCCCGAACCGAGTCGCCCTTTTTGAAGATCTCCGAAGGGTGCTTGTAGCGGCGGGTCCAGGAAATGTCGGAAATGTGGACCAGCCCGTCGATGCCCTCGTCGATGCCGATGAAGGCCCCAAAGTCGGTGATGTTCTTGATCTTGCCCTCGATGATGGTCCCTTTGGGGTAGCGCTCGGCCACCGTGCTCCAGGGATTGGGCTCGACCTGCTTCATGCCTAGGGAGATGCGCTTGGCCGTAAGGTCCATATTTAGGATGACGCTCTCCACCAGATCCCCGACCTTAAGGACGGTGGAAGGGTTCCGGACCTTGCGGGTCCAGGACATCTCGGAGACGTGAATGAGGCCCTCTAAGCCCCTTTCCAGCTCCACGAAAGCCCCGTAGTCGGTTAAGGAGACCACCCGGCCCTGGACCTTGTCGCCGACGTTGTAGCGCGACGAAGCCGTGACCCAAGGGTCGTCTTGCAACTGCTTTAAGCCCAAAGAGACACGGCCGTTCTCCTTGTTAAAGGACAAGACCTTGACCCGAACCTTCTCGCCGACGTTCAAAAGCTCCGAAGGATGGCCTAAGCGGCCCCAGGACATGTCGGTCACGTGTAAAAGACCGTCCAACCCGCCTAACTCCACGAAGGCCCCGTAGTCGGTCAGGTTCTTGACCGCGCCCTCAACTATGGCTCCCACTTCCAAGGAAGCCATGGTCTGGCTGCGAACCTTCTCCCGCTCGCTCTCCAGGATGACTCGGCGGCTTAGGACCACGTTGCCGCGGCGCTTGTTGTACTTTAAGACCTTAAAGTCGTAAGTCTTGCCTACTAGGGCCTCAAGGTTCTTGATGGGCCGGGTGTCGACCTGGGAGCCGGGCAAAAAGGCGTTGACCCCAATGTCCACCGAAAGGCCACCCTTGACCCGGCTGGAGATCAGCCCAGAGATGACCCCGTCCTCGTTGTAAACGCGGGCGATGTCTTCCCAAATCTTGATCTTGGCGGCTTTTTCCCGCGAGAGGAAAATTTCCGACTCGTCTTCGTCCATGCGAGTGATGAGAGCCTCGACCTGGTCCCCGACCTTAGCGGTCAGCTCACCCTGCTCGTCGTAGAATTCCTGAAGGAGAATCCGCCCCTCGGACTTGGCCCCGATGTCGAGCATGGCGTATTCCTTGGTGAACTGGACCACGATTCCCTTAACGACCTCACCCTCGGACAGGCTGCGGAAGCTGTCCTCGTAGAGCTGGTTCATATGAAAATCCTGGCCTGACTGGCTGTCGCTCTCGGAGTTTGTGCCGTCCTCCTCTTCAGGCTGATCCTGAAAATGGTCGCCGCTCTCCTCAAACGCTGGGTCAGAACAAGGCGAGGAGCTGTTGTTTTCTTCGCTGGTTGTAAAGCTGTAAGACATGATATCCCCGAACAATAAAATTATAGCGGCTAGGCAAACCGCCTTCCGCCCCGACCCCCGTTTCCTAAAGAGGGCTAAGCCGCCCCCGCCTGACAAGAACCGGGTATCCTTACTATAGTACCATAAATAGTAGGGGTTTTTCCAATTAATTTCGACAAATGCCCAATGGCGGCGAAATTCCGGCCCAACTTTAAAACGCCCAAATAGTCGCTTGATTGGCTCTGAAATAGGCCGTCATTTTAGAAAACTAGCTATCTTTCCCCACAGATATATAACTAAAAAATAATACTATATTAAATTTATCAATAAAACTTGTTATATATATTATTTATTTAATATTGCACTTATTCCTCGCTAAAGGCTAGCCACAAAACTCATGATTATTATGAATTTTGAGGCCGAAAAAATCCCAAGCCCTAAGGGATTTTAGCCAAGTTTTTTAGCGAGCTTAAGCGGGTTTAGTAAAATTTTCGTAAATTGTCGGCCTTAGTCCAACCGCCAAGCGTTTGGGTCCCAAACCTAAAAATCCGCATTTTATTACAAACCGCCTCAAAAAGGAACTGCCAAACCTAAAAACGCCCCGCTGACCCTAAAACCTAAGCCCCGTCTAGGCTTCCTGGCTAGCCAAATCCCCCGCCCCACCCCCAGGGCCGCCAAATGTCCCGGACCGCCCTATAGGACTTTTAAAGGGGCCGCCCTGGATAGCCAAAAAAAGGGCCGCCTTGGATAGGCCAAAAACCCCCGCCCCGGATGATAGCCCAAAAAGGCGCCGCCTTGGATAGGCCAAAAACCCCCGCCCCGGATAGCCAAAAAAAGCTCCGCCCTGGATTAGGCGAAAGCCAGGGCCTAAGAGGCCCCCCTTTGGCCTAGCCCCAGGGCGCCGAAAAAGGCCAAAGAGGGCCAAAGAGGCCGAACGCCGCCCAAGGCTTCCCTTTTGGCTGGCCGAAAAAGGCCTAAAAAACCGGCCGAAGGCTTAAAAACGCGCGTCAAGTTGGCTAAACGCCTGGAAAAACCAGCCCCTAAAGGGCCAAAAAACCGTAGACCCCCTAAGGCCAAAAACCCCTAAAGACCCAAAAAGGGCCAAAAACCAGGGAGTCCAAGATCCCCGCTTGGCCTTATCGAGCCATTAGCGGATAGCCTAAAAAGGCCTTAGGCCATGGGCCTAAGGCCGCCTTGGCTCGAGGGGCCGACCTATGGTCGCGGCCATAGGCCCTAAAGGCTTAGGAGGCCTTACGGCTATCCCCTGAGGGGGAGTCTAACTTTTTAACCGGTCTTTAACGTGTGACCATAAAACTTCACCCATTTTGGCGCTAATTAGAAATAATTATATTTAACAACTTTGTTCAAAAAAATATAATGTAGCTTCATTACTCGGAATTAATAGCTATTATGTTGTACTTATATGGTCCGAGTTCGTTTGTAGTACCATAATTTTTCTCACCATCTTGACCTTAGCGGGACTTAGACTTACATTA
>JAITIH010000291.1 GCA_031279525.1 Deltaproteobacteria bacterium
GAACCGCTTAGGCCAGCGCGACGCTCGGCGTAGTCGGCGACAAAGGCTACGGGCCGCTGAACGCCCGGCTGTACATGCCGGAAAAGTGGCGCTCGGACGACGACGGTTATACCAAAAAAGGCGCGAAAAACGCCGCCGTCCCCGAAGAGCTTTTCCATAAGACGAAAAACCAGATGTTTTTGGAGATGATCGTCGGGGCGGTCAATTCCGGCAATTTCAAGAAAAGGTGCGTCGGGGTCGACGGCGTCTTCGGAAGGGACCATAAGTTTCTTGACTCCCTGCCTAAGTAGCCTCATCTGTTTCGCCTAAACGTCCCTCGCTCCCACCAGGTCTACCCCGAACGCCCTCATATGCTTCTCCCGGATTATCGCGGCTGAGGCCGAAAGCCAACGCGCCTGGTCCCGACCGTCTCGTCCGTTTCCGTATGACGGTTGAGGAAATAATTTTTTTTAAACCCTAGCGTTTATTAGGTTTCGCGGCGAAATTGCCGTTTGAAAGCCTAAACAGCCGATTAGGCTAAAATCGCAAAAAATATAAATAATTAAATATGTTTATAATGTTTAAAAGTTGGAAAAGTTAAAATGACAAGATTTATTCAAATGTTTAAATGTCTAAACTATTAAAAAACACTAAAAACACGAAAAACTAAAATAAATTTTTTAAAATCTTAGCGGACTAAACGGCCTAACCGTCCCTAAAGTCCAAAAATTCCCAAGAGCCAAAAAGCCTCAAGAGCCCTAGGAGTCAAAAATTCTAAAAAGCCCTATTAGCTTTAAAAATAACTAAAAACGTCTAAATATAAGTTATGATGGCTCTTTTAAGGAGTTAGGGGAAGATTTATTTTGGTTAACGCTTGAGATTAAAATCTTTACTATTTAATAGATGTGTATTCTGACATCTTTAACGTTTATTGACTCGGCTAATCTCGTGAGTTTGAAGGCTCGTGAAAACTTCGGAATAATAATAGTTATGAGACGGGGGTTTGGGCGTGGATAAATTAATCGTGGAAGGCGGTCGGCCCCTGCGCGGCCAGGTCCGGATCAGCGGGGCCAAAAACGCCGCCTTGCCCCTCATGGCCGCGGCCATCTTGGCCGATGGCCCGGTGAGGCTGTCTAATCTCCCGGTCTTGGGCGACCTTTTGACCATGGGCCGGCTTTTGACCTTCATGGGCGGCCGGGTGGAGTTGGGCGGGATCGCCCCTAACGAGGCCGAGCTGGACCTAACCGGACTTTCGCGGCCCGAGGCCCCTCACGAGCTGGTCAAGACCATGCGGGCCTCGGCCCTGGTCCTAGGGCCGTTGTTGGCCCGCTGGGGGCGGGCCAAGGTGGCCTTGCCCGGGGGCTGCGCCATCGGGGTCCGGCCAATCGACCTGCACCTTAAGGCTTTAAGAGCCATGGGGGCCGAATTCGATCTGTCCGGCGGCGACATCGTGGCCCGGGCCCCCCAAGACGGCCTAAAAGGGGCCGAGATCCGCTTCGAGACCCCCACCGTGACCGGCACGGAAAACCTTATGATGGCCGCCGCCTTGGCCAAAGGCCGGACGATCGTCGCCAACGCGGCCAGAGAGCCCGAGGTGGTGGACACCGGCCAGGCTCTCTTGGCCATGGGGGCCAAAATAGAGGGCTTGGGCTCCGACGCCATTTCCATAGAGGGGGTCGAGTCCCTCGCCGGGGCCAGCTACGTGGTCATGCCGGACCGCATTGAGGCCGGGACCTTCCTCGCGGCCGTGGCCCTCACTGGGGGCGAGATTACCTTGGTGGATTTTCCCCACGAAGCCTTGGCCCCGGTCACGGATAAGCTAAAGGAGACCGGCCTTACCCTGACCCCCAAAGGACCCAATTTGTTGGCCCAGTCCGCCGGGGCCATCATGGCCGCCGACGTCACCACCAGGCCTCATCCTGGCTTTCCCACCGACATGCAGGCCCAGTTCATGGCCATGATGGCGGCGGCCAAAGGGACCAGCGTCATCACCGAGACGATTTTCGAGAACCGCTTCATGCACGTGGCCGAGCTGCGCCGCCTGGGGGCCGACATCGCCCTGGAGGGCCGGACGGCCGTGGTCCGGGGGGTCGCCTCGCTGTCCGGGGCCCCCTTAACCGCCTCGGACCTTAGGGCCTCGGCTAGCCTGCTCTTAGCCTCCCTAGCCGCCCGAGGGGAGAGCCAGATCTATCGGGTCTACCACCTAGACCGAGGCTACGAGGGCCTGGACCGAAAGCTTAGCTCCTTAGGGGCCGCCATCCGGCGAGTCAAGGCCTAAATGGTGGCCTTGGAGTTTAGGGCCGGTCCCGGCCCTAAAGGAGGGGCTCCTAAGGCCGCCTTTAGGCGTAATCAAAGCCTGGCCTAAGGGGCTCCTAAGGCCGCCTTTAGGCTTCAAAGCCTGGCCCAAAGGGGCCCATAAGGCCGCCGGGGCTAGCCAAATGCCTCGTCAAACGGTAAAATTAAACCGTGGGCGCGATCTGGGTTTAGGAACGGTCGATGATCTGGTCCGCGGCCCGGCTTAGGAACGGTCGATTTAGGCCCCATCTTAGGGTCGGTCCTGGGCCTAAAGGCCTAGGGCGAGTCCCTTCAAAGGTTTTTTTGTAAAATAACTCCTTGAATTTATTGACGAAAAAATTTTTTTTAAAAAATGGCAAAAAATCCTTGACTTTGGTTCGCGGAAGAGTATAATTCGCTCTTGCCGCTTGAGAAAACTTGATTGTTTTTAAGGCGGCCCCGGGCGCGGGATTGGGACTTAGCGACGGAGTAAAAAAAGTTTCAAGATAAAAATTTAGTTCTTGACAAGCTCCAAAAGTTCTGATAATATGGCAAAACTTTCTGAAAATTGAACTTCAGAGTTTACTTTTCGGATGCGGCTCTTTGAAAACT
>JAITIH010000321.1 GCA_031279525.1 Deltaproteobacteria bacterium
GGTTGACCAGAGCCTTTAAGTTGCTGGCCAATTCCGAGGAGAGCTTTTCCGAGGAGAGTTTTTCCAGGTCGTTCAACTCCGGGGCCACGGCCGTTTTGACCCGCTTTTTTAAGAGGGTCACCTCATGCTTGGAGTCGGCGCTGACGCGATCGGCCAGTTTTTTTAGCTCCTCGCCGTGGGTGGCCGTCATTTCGGCCATCTTAGTTTCCAGAATCTGGATTTTGCCTTGGGACTCCAACAAAGAGGAATTGAGCCGGCGGCTTTCTTTTTCCTGGGTCATGGTCTGGCTACGTTCCGTGGCCAGTTTCCGCTCCAGGCCGTCGACCCGGTTCCCCATGTTGATGAGGCTAGAGTTCACCGTCTCGAAGTCGCTGGAAAGGCGAGCCATTTCCGACTGAAGGAAGTTATTGTCGTTTTCCTTCTGAATCAGCTTGTTTTCCAGATCCTCATTGTCCCGGTGCAGTTTTTTGACTTGTTTTTCGTAGGTGCCCACCTTTTGGCTGGCCGTTAGAAGGGCGCTCTCCAGCTCCTCCAGCTGGGAGGTCAGGCTAATGAGGTCCTTGGTCAGGCGCTCCCTTTCTTGCTCTAGGTCCTCCTTGGCCTTGGTGGTGGACCTTAGGGCCGCGTCGCTCTGCCTTTGGTGAATGATGGCCTTTTTGCGCAAATCCGTGAAAACCGTCTCCAGACTGCGCAAATAATCCGACAAAATCCGCATGGACTGATGCGGGTCGAAACCGGCCGGCAGAAGGTCGCTGGCCTGTTTTTCTAAAGACGATTCCATCCCTTCAATAGACTGAGGGCGAATATTGGAAATGGCCTCGGCCATATAATCTGGGTTCTCCTTTCGTAGGCGAGAGACTTTTGCGCGACCAAGCGAACCAAAACGGCTCGACCGCCAAACGCTACTATAGGGCGCGGTTAAACAGAAAAATTGATTTAAATGGGATTGACGACAATACCACAAATTGGCGTCGCAGTGAAACAAGGGGAGACGATTTTAGAAGAAGGCCGACTTTTGGCGTCCCTGGCTAAAGGCGCGAGACGGCCAGAGCAGGGCGAGGCGCCACAGGCGGTTTTAGCGCACCTCCCCTCTCCCGCGCTGGAAGAGACCATCGCCAACCCCGCTCCACTAAACGGCTCAAAGTGTAACATAAGCCAAGGTTAAAGAAAAGCCCCCCTGGCGGGCCTTAGACGATGGGGAAATTTTTAACCGGTTAAAGCCGCTTTCCCTTCGCGAACGAAGGCGCGCCTAAGGGCCCTAAGGCCCCCATGGCTTTCCAGAACAATCGCTCCGCCTATGCCTAAGCGGCCCTAAAGTCCCTAAGGCCGGGGGCTTTTCCCATAATCGGCCCGCCTTAGCCTTGGGGCGAAAGGCGCCCTTCCCCGCTAAGAACGCCGCCTAACCCATAACGCTCAGCGCCCCGGAGAATTTGGCAATCGCCTTGGCATTGTATATACTTGGCCTTGTATCTAATCGTAGCCCAAAGTCGAAAGCGGGCCAAAAACCTTCGGACGGGTGGCCCCGCGGCCAGCGATTGGCCAAAAACTTATCTTTAGCGGTTTTAGCTGGCCCTTAAAATTCTATTTAGATGCCTAAGAAAATATTTTAAACTAGATCAAAGCTATATTTTAACTTAACAATATTATAAATACATTTTTTATCAACAATTTTTTAATTTAAAACTATAGTATTTATTATAATTAAGCTTTTAATCTTTAGCTGTTTTTAGCGTTATTTTAAATTTAAACCTTTATCCCGCCGTTTAAAGGCTAACCTTGCCCCCTAAATGACCATAAGCCAAGACGTCGAAGCCAAAATCATGATCGTCGACGACGCGGTTAGGTTAAGAACTCGCCTCGAGGATTTTCTCCTGTCGCACCGCTTCGCCACTGAGTCCATCCCCGACGGCCGCGGCGCCCTCGAAACGCTAGAGAGGTTTAAGCCCGATCTGATTCTATTGGACGTGATGCTCCCCGGCGAGGACGGCTTCGCGGTCTTGCGGCGGATCCGGCGGGTCTCCGCCGTCCCGGTCATCATGCTGACCGCCGCCAACAACCGGACCGACCGGGTCAAAGGCCTGGACCAAGGGGCCGACGACTATATTGGGAAACCCTTTTCCTTAGGGGAGCTATTGGCCCGGGTTAGGGCCGTCCTCCGCCGAGCTCGGCCTTTGGCCCCCGACCGGGGGCCGGCCGCCGCCGGGGAGCCGGCCGATTCTTTGGCCACGGGGCCTTTGACCCTGGAAATAAGCCGCCACCGGCTGACCTTTTTGGGGAACGGCCAAGAGGCCCACAAAAACCTGTCCCTTTTGGAGTTTCGGCTTTTTTACCTCTTCATGGCCAACGTCGGGCAAATCCTCTCGCGCGACCAGATCCTCGAACATATCTTCGACGACAAAGCCTTAGTCGAGACCCATAGCTTAAACGTTTACGTCAACCGGCTTAGGAAGATCTTAGCCGAGCTCGGGGCCGACCCCAAAACTTTGGCCACGGTTTGGGGCTACGGCTACAGCTGGAAGCCGGCCGAGGCCGAAAGACCAGGGCCCTAAAGCGCGTGAAACTCAAACTTTGGCATAAGATCTTCGTCTATAGCTTCGTGACCGTCTTCTTGACCCAAGTCTTGACTTTAGGCTGGTACCTTTATATTTACGATCTTAACCTGCGCGTCAAGAACGTGGTCCGCTACTTAAAGGGCCTTAGCCAAAACCTCCAAGCCTTAAACGACGCGGATCTACAAAAATACCTGGAAACCTCGCAGGTCCTTAACCAACGGGTCTGGCTGGAAGACGAGGCCGGGCGGGTCGTCATGGGCCAGCCCTGGCCTGGCATGACGCGCGGCGAGCGAGAAAATGCCGTCTCCAAGCGCTACGACCTAGATGGGACCTTGGCCCTGATCCTGAAAGTTCCCGAACCCTCCTTGGTGGTTCGCGTCCCGATCGTCCGAGCTGGGCGGCTGGAGTATATTTGCTATAACTGGCAAAGGTCGCCGTTGGTCCAGTATTGGGGGGTCTTCGTCCAGGGGATCTTGGGCTTGGTGGGCCTTAGCCTAATTTTGAGTCTTTGGACGGCCAAGCGCGTCTCCCGGCCCTTGGCCAGGCTCCGCCAGGACGTGATGAAGATCGCCGCCGGGGACTTGGGCCTAAGGCTACCCGAGGCCGGCGAGGACGAGGTGGCCGACGTCTCGGCCGCGGTTAACCACTTGACCGAAAACCTCTCCCAACACGTTATCGGGATGCGGCGCCTCATGGCCAACATGAGCCACGAGATGCGCTCGTCGGTGGCCAGCCTGTCCATGTCCTTAGAAATCATAGCCGAGGCCTTAGACCCATCGCTTTCAGCCTTAGCCGGCCAAGAGGCCCAAACGGTGGCGAAAAGCTTAAGCCTGGCTCGGCTTGAGATCGATCT
This sequence comes from Deltaproteobacteria bacterium, assembly GCA_031279525.1. Classification (GTDB taxonomy): domain Bacteria; phylum Desulfobacterota; class Desulfarculia; order Adiutricales; family Adiutricaceae; genus JAIROO01. The sequence continues at coordinate 3,406 of JAITIH010000321.1, forward strand.
TTTGGAAAACATGATGGCCTCAGGGCTTTTGGGCGGCAAGCTGGACTTAAAGCACGAGGGGTTAGAGGCCGCTCCCTTGGACTTTTCCTCCCTCTGCCGCCAGGCGGCCAGCCGCCACGCCTTGCGGGCCTCCCTTAAGGAAATCGAGCTGGAAAGCCACGTCCAAAACGGGCTTTGGCTTTATGGAGACGAGATCTTGCTCGACCGCCTTCTGGCCAACGTTTTAGACAACGCCTTAAAGTACACCGAGCCCGGCGGGAAGGTCGCTTTTAAGCTTAAAGAGGACGACGGCCAACTCGTGGTCGTCTGCCACAACCCCCACCCGCCGCTTTCCGAGGAGCAGCTTAGCAACCTGTGCCTGCCTTACTACCGGGCCGAGGAGGGCCGCGTCTACGGCTCGGGCCTTGGCCTATACCTAGTAAAAAAAATAGTCCTCCTCCACCAAGGCCAGATCGAGATCGAAAACCGCGACCAAGGCGTGGCTTTTTCGATTCGCCTTCCCTTGCCCCGCGAGGTCGATCGACCCGCTTAGCGGCCGCCGCGCGGCTAAAATCCCCCCCAATTTTCTGGCCCAAAATTTTTTCTTAAAAAATTTCCCCCAAAAAACCAGGGAAATATCAGGAAAAAACTATCGAATTCTTATTGATAATTCTGCCGATTGAAGTTAGTTTTAATACTATATGTATAATCTTAATGATAATTTTATATAGACAATTTAAAAAATAAATATATTAATAAGCTAATAACTATACCTAAACTAACCTTATCAGCATCAAATTTTCTTCTCCTTTACCCTCTTTGGCCATCGTCGAAAGGCTCCCAAATCCGCCCGGCCGCCGCTAACCCTTAGCCGCGCCCGTCTTCGTCCTCGACCTGGCTGGCCCTAAATTTAGTGGCTTCAAGGCCGCTTACCTCTAGCCCTGGCCCATACCCTTGCCCTCCCGCGACCGCAAGCCTACTTTCCCGCCGTCCTTTAACGCGTCTTTAGGCCCCTTTGGCCCCCAAGGCCACCTTCGCCTTGGTCTGGAGTGGCTAAAGGCTCTTTCGCCCCCGCCAAAAGTTACAAGCCCGTAACATGTCTCATCATGGT
>JAITIH010000334.1 GCA_031279525.1 Deltaproteobacteria bacterium
CCACCATCGCCAGTGCGACGACATTGGGACGGTCAAGCTGCCCCGCTGGATTCGCAATTACGCCGGCAGGGACTTTAACTTTTCCTTCATGGCCGGCGGGGACTTTCCCGAGGATCTGAGCCAGTTTGGCCTCATCGTCCACTGCGGGGCCTGCATGCTCAACGACCGGGAGGTTCATTACCGCCGAAAATGCGCCGAGGACCAAGGGGTCCCTTTGACTAACTACGGGACCGCCATCGCCCACATGCAGGGCCTTTTACGCCGCTGCCTAGGGATTTTTCCCCATATTTTGGCTCTGATGGAGGACGAGCGATGACCAGGCTGGAAAAAGACTCCTTAGGCGAGGCGCTCTTGCCGGCCGACTGCCTTTACGGGATCCAGAGCCAAAGGGCCAAGGACAATTTTCCGGACCTAGGGCGAACGGTCAATGCCCGCTTAATCAGGGCCATCGTCCAGATTAAAAAGGCCGCGGCCCAGACCCTAGCCGAGCTGATCCCCGACCGGGCCGAGGTTTATCGGGCCGTGGCCGCGGCCGCGGACGAGGTTTTGGGCGGGCTCTTCGCCGAGGCTTTCGTCGTCCCGGCCATCCAGGGCGGGGCCGGGACCTCGACCAACATGAACTGCAACGAGGTCCTGGCTAACCTAGCCCTGATTAAGCTGGGCCATAAGCCTGGCTCTTACGAGCGTTGCCATCCCTTAGACGACGTGAACAGGGGCCAGTCGACCAACGACGTTTACCCTTCGGCCCTTAGGATCGCCGCCATTGAGCTTTTAAGGGGCCTTAGCCAAGCCGCGGCCCAGCTCCAAGAGGCCCTCCAGGAAAAAGAAAACGAGTTCGCCGCCGTCCCTAAACTGGGTCGGACCGAGTTGATGGACGCGGCGCCCATCACCTTAGGCGAGGAGTTCGGGGCCTACGCCCAGGCCTTAGCCCGGGACCGTTGGCGGCTTTACAAGATGGAGGAAAGGCTAAGGGAGATTAACCTGGGCGGCCAGGCCGTGGGGCTAGCCGACCGGACCACCAAGCGGTTTCGGTTCGGGATGGTGGAAAGGCTGCGCCAGGCCACGGGGATAGGCCTCGCCGCCGCCGAGTACCCCATGGACGTCACTCAGAACAACGACGTTTTCGTGGAGGCCTCAGGGCTTTTGCGGGCCATGGCCGTTAACCTCAAGAAAATCGCTGGGGACTTTCGGCTCATGAACTCCGGGCCCTACGGGGGCCTAGGGGAGATTCGCCTGGCCCCCCTGCAGCTGGGCAGCACCGCCATGCCCGGGAAAGTTAACCCGGTCGTCCCGGAGATGGTCGTCTGCGCCGCCTTAAAGGTCATGGCCAACGATCTGGCCCTAACCATGGCCGCCGGGCACGGGGAACTTGAGCTGAACGCCTTCGTCCCGGTCATCGCCGAGAGCCTTTTGGAGAGCTTAGAGCTTTTGACCCAGGCGGCCAACATTTTTCGGCTAAAGGCGGTGGCCACGGTCGAGGCCAACCCAGGGCGCTGCCGGGAGCTTTTAGAAAAGTCCCTGGCCCGAGCCGCCCAGTACGCGCCCTTATTGGGCTACGACCGGGTCACCCAGATTATCGGCCAGTGGCCCGACCGGCCGAGCCAGGCCCTGGCCGCTCTAGAGGCGGAGTTTAGGGCCAAGGGCGGCCTTTAGGCCGGGCCAAGCCCCCCCACCCCCTGGGGCCAAAGGGGGGCCATTTAGTTCCCTAAATCGCCGCGCTAGCGGCTGTAAAATCTTCCAGGATGTTTTAAGAGGCCGCCTTTTAGCCTTGTTGCCTTCTAGCCCGGGCCTATGATGGGCCCTTTAAAGTTACCTGGTCGTGGTTTAGAGATCAATTTTTTCATTACCTGTCCGCTCGCCAGGCTAAGGTTAGCCCTAAGGCTAGGGGATGAAAGGTCGGCCCAAGCCCTTTCGGGCCTTAAAGGCCCTTTGGCCGGGCTAAACCCTCGCCGCCCAAAAATACGCCATAAAATTAAGCCCTTAGCCGGGGCGGGGGAGCCGCTTAAGCTAGCCGCCCCGCTCGTGGGAAAAATTTTTCTGGATTTTTCGCTCAAAAAGGTTTATGTTATTTGGAAACGAGCGTAAGTTTGATAAAGGCTAATTCTCCCTGAAGCCCTTGGAAAAGAAAAGATTTTCAAAATCAGGTTTCCTAAACTTTCGAAACGCTAATAAAACCAGAAAACTTAATTATTATTTCATGGAAATCTCTTATTTTTTTATTTTTCGCGTTCTAAAATATGAAAGGCTTTTGGGATTAAAATCTGGGCTTCGCTGACCCGCCGCCCTTTTGAAAAGGCCAGACCCTCAGCCGCTTGCCCGTTCCCCTCGTTCGGAATTCCAGCCTTTCGGAAAAAAAATTTCTCAACCCTTAAGTTTTTTTCTTTCTTAATTCGTCGGCGTTGTTCAGTTGATTTTGTTGTTTATTGTTTTATTAACATTATAAAGTTTATTATTATGTTTGTATCATCTATAAATACGTTTTTCGTTTCTAAAATTTTTTTATCTGTTGTATCAGTTGAATAATTTTAATCAGGGGACGAAGTAAATTGATCTAACGCCCGCTTGATCATAGGCGCGTAGCCCAACAATCGACTTAAATCGCCGCCGCCAAGAGATTCGTCATGTCTTTTCGCTGGAAAGTGTTTTTGGTAAGCGTGGCCATCACGGTCGCCATCATCTTGACCACCGTTGGGGCCAGTCGGTACTTTATTAAGAGGGGCATTCAGGACACCATCCTGAGCGATCTCTCAATTATGGCCAAGATGGCCGAAAATCTAGTTAGCAGCGACATTGACCTTTTAAAGGCCGAGGCCTGGGTCGCGGTTCACGACCTGGACAACGTTGATCAGAGCGAGTGGCTTAGCGTCTTGGAAAAAGAGGTGGAAAGTCATAACCTCTTCATGTCCGTCACCTTCTTGGACGAGAGCGGCGTCCTCGCCGCCTATGGCTCCCCGGTCACTCCCCCCGAGTATTACGGTAGCCCCGCCGCCAAAAAGGCCTTAAAAGGCCTGCCGGTCCTTTCCAGCACCCAGACTTTGCCGACCGGGGAATTGGTTTTTCACGTCTTCGTGCCCATGCGGAACCGGCGTCTGGCCGCGGTGACCGTCCCGGGCTTGTATTTTTTCGATATCTTAAAGGAGTTCAAGGTCTGGGAGTCTGGGTCCGTCTTCCTGCTCGACCAGGACGGAAAGATTCTGTCCAGCCAAGACCTCAAGCAAGTCTTAGGGGAGTACAACGTCCTAAAGGACCAGCGGGATTTGGCCAACGTCCATTCCTTTAAAAATTTCGTGGAAGGGATCGCCCCTGGCAGCCATGGCGAAGGCCACTACGTTTTGGACCAAAAAGAAAGGCTCGTCTATTACGTTTCCATCGACGGCTCCGAGGACTACTGGGTCTTAGGCGTGTCGGCCCCTTTGAGCGAGAGTCCCTTGACCTTCGTGGACAGGGGCGTGGTCATCATGACCTTCGTCTTTTTGGCCATGGGATCGTTGGGCGGCTGGTTGATCTCGGGGTTTGTCGACCGCCAGTTCAGGATCATCAACACTCAGTACAATAACCTAGCCGAGATGAGCGCGATAGCCCGCAGCGCCTCGGAGGCCAAGACCCATTTTTTGGCCAACATGAGCCACGAGATGCGCACACCCTTAAACGCCATCATCGGGTTTTCCGACCTCATGCTCTACGGTCGATACGACGCCCGAGAAAGCCAAGAGGGCCTCCACAAAATCCATTCGGCCGGCCTAATTTTATTGGGCATCATCAACGACATTTTGGACATCACCAAGATCGAGGCCGGGTACCTTGAGCTCATTGAAATGGAGTACGAGCTCTCGAGCCTAGTCAACGACGCCGTGGCCGTCAACCTCATCCGCATCGGGGCTAAGCCCATCGAGTTCCACGTGACTTTGGACCCGGGCCTGCCGTCTAGGCTAGTGGGAGACGAGTTGAGGATCAAGCAGATCTGCTCCAATCTTTTGAGTAACGCCTTTAAATACACCCAGGCCGGCCAGGTGGAGATGCTGATTAACAGCCACCAGGAAGGGGAAATAGTCTGGCTGAGCATAAAAGTCCGCGACTCCGGGATCGGCATCAAGGAGGAAGACCTTAAAAAGCTGTTTTCCGCTTACAGCCAGGTCAACACCAAAAGCAACCGCAAGATCGAGGGGACGGGCTTGGGCCTTTCCATCGTCCGCAAGATGGTGGAAAAGATGAACGGCCGGATTGAGGTGGAGAGCGTCTTCGGTCAGGGCTCCACCTTTAGCGTCATCATCCCGCAGAAAAGGTGTAAAACCGAGACTTTGGGCGACAAGTTCGGCGACGACAAGGGGAAATTGTCGCCGTCCATCAGCGCCTCCAAATCCGGGGGCCCCCGGAACGTCATTCCCATGCCTTACGCCAAGATTCTGTTGGTCGACGACGTTCAGGCCAACTTGGACGTGGCCAAGGGCATTTTAAAGCCTTACTCCATGTCCATCGACTGCGTGACCAACGGCCAGGCGGCGGTCGACTTGATGCGCGAAGAGATGACCCACTACGACGCCATTTTTATGGACCACATGATGCCGGGCATGGACGGGATGGAGGCCGTAAGGATCATTAGAAACGAGATAGACAGCGACTACGCCCGGAAAATCCCGATCATCGCTTTAACGGCCAACGCCATCGTGGGCAACGAAAAGCTCTTTTTAGAAAACGGCTTCCATGCCTACTTAACCAAACCGGTGGACATTCATCGGATGGACCTCGTCTTAAAGCAGCTGGTCAGGAATAAGGAAAAAGAGCGCCGTTGGAACGAGGCCCTTGAGGCCGGGCGCGAGGCGGCAGGGGAAGAGGCGGCGAGCGTCAAGGCCGACCAGGCGGGGTCTTTGGCCTTCCAGGACATTAACATTCCAGGTCTCGCCGTGGACGAGGCCATGGAGAGGTTTGGCGGGGACCGAGAGGTCTTCCTCGACGTCTTAAGGTCCTACGTCTCCAGCGTCGAGGAGCTGACCCCGAAGTTGGCCCAGCCGACCAAAGACAATCTAAAGGACTATTCCATCACCGTCCATGGCCTCAAAAGCTCCAGCTACGGAGTCGGGGCCAACGAAGTGGGGGACATGGCCAAAGAGCTGGAGTTTCGGTCCGGGGAAGGGGACATGGAATTCATCTTGGCCAACAACAAACGCTTTTTGGCCGAGATGGACCACCTGGTGAGCGAGATCAGGGAGCTACTGAATCCTGAGGAGGCGGACGACTTCCGGCCCATGGGAAATAGCCTGGACCCCAAAGTCCTCTCCCGCTTAAAGCTGGCTTGCCTCGCCTTCGACATGGACGGGGTGGAGGCGGCCCTAACCGAGCTGGACTCCTTCCGCTACGACGCCGAAGAGGACCGCGCCATCCTTAAATGGCTTAAAGACAAGGCCCTCATGGCCTCCTTGGACGAGATAGCCGATCGCCTAACCGAGCGGGCCGCCGAGAGCAAGGCGACCAAGCAAAAGGCGGCCAAAGCCAAACAGGATGAAGAGGGGAAGGCGACCGACGGCCAGGCCCCCACCCTGCCTTAACCGCGCCTTTTCCCCCCGAAGCCCAAAAAAGGCGAGCTTTGGCCTTGGCCGGCCAAAAAGGCCAAAGGCCTTCTGGCGACGAAAGCTCGAACGATTGACGGCCAATCGGCTCCGATAAGCGGCCCTCGACAAATAAGGGTGGCGTATTTCGCTCGAATCGGATAAAATCGAAACGAATCTAACGGACGGGAACAAGTCGATCGAGTATAAAAACTAAAATACCATTAAAACAATAACGAAACAAATACAGACATTAATTTTAATTGCGATAACTAAACCTACACAGGTATTTAATTGACTATACAATAACCTATCAAAATAATCGACGCTTAATTGTGTTTTATTAACTCTTATAATAATAATTAAAGACCATCAATTTTAGTTTATTCTGGCCTAAGCCAAAGGGGCCCAAGCCCTCGGCGGGCCGCCGTGGTTTTAGGGACGCTCAAATTGAGCGAGGTTAAAAATGGCAAACGCGCGTCATAAAATAATGCTGGTCGACGATAACATGGCTAATTTAGCCATTGGTAAAAATATGCTCCGGGAGTTCTACGAGGTTTTCCCCATTCCCTCCGGGGCCAAGCTTTTCGAAGTCTTAGAGCGCGTGACTCCCGCCCTTATCCTCTTGGACGTGATGATGCCGGAAATGGACGGCTACGAGGCCATCAAGCGCATAAAGGCCGACAATCGCTGGTCGGACATCCCGGTCATCTTTTTGACTTCCAAAAACGACGAAAGAAGCGAGCTGGAAGGCCTTTCCTTAGGGGCCATCGATTACGTGGCCAAGCCTTTCTCCGCCCCCCTTCTTTTAAAGCGCATCGAAAACCAGCTTTTGATCGCCTTTCAGAAAAAAGAGCTGAAAAACTATAACGATAACTTACAGCAGATGGTCAAGGACAAGACCAGACAAGTGCTTGAGCTCCAGAACGCGGTTATTTCCACCGTTTCCGAGATGGTGGAGTTTAGGGACACCATGACCGGCGGCCACGTCACGAGAACCCAAAAGTACCTTAAGGTGTTGGTGGACAAGCTTTTGGAGGAAGGCGTTTACTCGGACGAGGTCTCCCAGTGGGACCAGTCTTTTCTTCTCCCCTCGGCCCAGCTGCACGACGTCGGGAAAATCGCCATCAGCGACGCGATTTTAAACAAACCCGGGAAACTGACCCCGGAAGAGTTCGAGGAGATGAAAAAGCACACCGTCATCGGGGTGCAAGCCATCGAGTCGATTTCCTCGAAAACCGAAGAGCACGCCTTCCTAAAGCACGCCGGGGTCTTCGCCGGGACCCACCACGAAAAATGGGACGGCTCCGGTTACCCCAATAAGCTTAAAGGGGAAGAGATTCCCTTGGAGGGCCGGCTCATGGCCATCGCCGACGTTTACGACGCCTTAATCTCCAAGCGGCCATATAAGGCGCCTCTGAC
>JAITIH010000354.1 GCA_031279525.1 Deltaproteobacteria bacterium
AAAGGCGAGGCCTAAGAGCCAGCCGTCTTCTTCTTTGTGGCCCCTCCCCCCCCAAAAGCGAGGCCTATAGGCCAGCCATCTTCTTTTTTTTAATAACCTGTCGCCGAAAAGCCAGTCCACTAAGCCAGGAACTCTTAAACCGTTTAAGCCAAAATTTTCCCCAAAAAACCTGGCCAAGGCCCAAAATTTAACCCCCTTAAGCCGTCCAAACCGGGCGCTGAGGGCCCGGTCTTCGATCTGCGTCCAGTAAATTCGGCTAACTTCGTTCTTTAAAGATTGGGGGGCTTAGATTTGAAAATTAAAGCATTGACTTTTTTAAATAGATTTTTTATAATTTCAATTTATAGGCATTTGGCCAAAAAGCCTGGCCTTTAATCAAACTCAAGCGATTAATAATTGTTTTTTAGGTCGACTCTGGCCCTAGGCGCCTCTGGCGGCCCGAAAGAGGGCCGCTTCCGCTAGGCTGGGCGCGCGAAGAAGCTATTTTTAGTTTTTTAAACGGTTAAGACATAAATTAATATTTTTATTTACCTACTTAATATTTTATTTTTTTATTATTTATTTAATTTTTAATAGTAAATTTTATCTTTACCTTTTAATTAGCCGTCTAAAATCTGGATTTTTAATTTTCCACTCTCTTACCGTAAGGAGGCCAAATTTAATGTCCGCATGGCCGCTTCTCTGGCCCCGGGACCTGGTTCGCCACCGTCGGGCTTTTAAAAACTCCTTGACCCGGTTTCTCCCGGACTACGACTTCCAGGTCGGCCCCACGCCCGAGCCTGGCTCCGACCTAGCCGCGCCCTTAGCCTACCTGGGGCGGCCTTTAGGCTACGTCTCAGTCAGCCTAAAGCCGGGCCGTTCGCCCGCCCCGCCCGAGGTCCTGGACATCTGGCCTCGCCTGGCCGACTCGGCCCTAGAGAACCTGGCCTTACGCAAAGCCCTCCAAAAAGACCCAGAAAGCGGGCTATACAACCGGCGCCACTTCCTAAGCCGCCTAAAAAAATGGCTCCGCGACGCCCGCCGCCCTTTTGGGTCCAATGAGGCCAGGGCCAAGGAGGTCTTAGAGCCCTTGCCTTTGGTCGTGGCCGTGGCTTCCTTAGGCCGGGGCCAACCCGGACTGGACCGGCGGACGGCCCGGGCCTTGGCCAGCCAAAAGGGCTTGGGCCTGGCCCGTTTAGAGCGCGACCGCTTAGGCCTGGCCTTTCGGGCCGCCCCCGAGGAGGCCGAGGCGATCTTAGAGGAGTTTCGGCTGGACTTATTGAGCCTCTTCCCCGGTCGCCAGCCGGCCTTAGGCTACGCCCTAAGCCCAAGGGATCTGGCCAGCCCCGGCCAGGCCGGCCCGTTGGCTGAGCGGGAGGGGGCCAGCCTTCTTTTAGAGCGGGCCGAGACGGCCCTTTCTTTCGCCGCGGAACCAGGGGCCCCGACCCCGGTCGTAGGGTTTGGGGAGCTCGTGGAAAAGCTCGGCCTCATAACCCAGATCCTGCCCCAGGGCCGGGTGGCCGTCAACTTAGGTCGGGCCATGGGGGCCCGGGCCGGCCAGGTCTACGCGGTCGAAGGCCCGGACGGCGAGCCCAAAGGGGAGATCGCCATCTTCGAGACCGCCGAGAGCTACTCGCTGGCCAACGCCCTAAGGGGCGGCCTTGGGCGCCTGGCGGCCGGGGACCGCTTAAACTTCGCCCGCGCGGAAGCCCCAACCCTTGGGGCAAAGGCCGCCCTTAGCGAGACGGCCGACGACTGGCCTAAGCTCCAGTTTCTTAAGGCCGTAAGCCGCTTAGCCGATGGCGGAGCGACCCTGACCGCGGCCTTAATCTCCGTCGACGACGGCGAAAAGCTGGAAGCCTTAGTCGGGCCCGCGGAAATGGCCAGGCGCCGAGAACGGATCCGGGCGGCCGCCGGGGCCAGCCAGCCCTTGGAGGCGGCCGTCGACTGGGACGGGGCGACCTTGGCCGCGGTCTGGCTCTTGGGCCAGGAAGGGTGGCCTCCAGTCTTGGAGGCCCTTAAAGCCAATCTGGATTTTCCGGTTTCTTTGGGCTTGGCCAGCTGGCCCTCGCCGGTCTTGCGCCCCGACGGCCTTTTGGCCGCCGCCCAAAAGGCCCTTTTGGAGGCCTCCATGACCGGGCCGGCCCAGGCCATCGCCTTTGGGCCCCAGTGCTTAAACATCTCCGGCGACCGCCTCTTTGAGGCCGGGGATCTTGAAGGCGCCCGAGACGAGTATAGCCGAGGCCTAACTTTAGACCCCGGGCGCCTAAACCTCTTAAACAGCCTAGGCGTCTGCCACGGCCGCTTAGGCGACCACCATGCGGCCTTAAGGGCCTTTAACGAGGCCTTGGCCCAGGACCCGGAGAACCTCATGGCCCTTTTTAACAAGGGCTGCTCGCTGGTCATGGCCGGGCGCCAGGAGGAAGCCTTAGAGACCTTGAAAATGGCCGCGGCCAATCCGGCCGCCGGCTTTGAGGCCCTCTACCAGTACGGGCGACTGGCCTTGGAGCTGGACCGCCTAGGCGAGGCCCTCCCCGCCTTACGGCGGGCCGCCGGCCATAAGGACCGCCGAGGGTCCGTCCACCGCCTCCTAGGCCAGGCCGAACTTTTGGCCGGCGAGGCCCAAAAAGCCCTGGAAGCCTTTAAAAAAGCCGTTAAAAACGATCCGGACGACGCCCAGAGCCTTTCGTCTTTGGGGGTTCTCTTTTTGGAGCGCAATAACGATCGGGAGGTGGCCCTCTCGCTCTTCCAGCGCAGCGTGGAGCTCGACCCGACCAACAGCCTTTTTAGGCAACGCTTAGGCAAGCTCCTCTTCGACCAGGGCGATTTCTCCGGGGCCTCTCACCATCTGAGGGCGGCCATAAATTACGGCTGCCAGACCCTGGACGTTCGCCGTCGGCTTGAGGAGGCCCAATATCAGGAAGACGACTTGGAAGGCTATCTGGCCGGCGAGCTGGGGAGCGAGCCGGAAGGGGAACCCCCAGCGGAAAGCCTTACGCCTGGCCAGCTTTCCGATCGGCGGGCTTGAGGGAATTTAGGATCCTTAGACCTAAAAAGGGCCTTTCGGCGGGCTTAAGAAATTTTGTTTAGGAGCCTTTGCGCCAAAAAAGGGCCTTTCGCCAGGCCTAAGGAATTTTAGTTTAGGAGCCTTTGCGCCAAAAAAGGGCCTTTCGACAGGCATAAGGAATTTTAGTTTAGGAGCCTTTGC
>JAITIH010000137.1 GCA_031279525.1 Deltaproteobacteria bacterium
AATTTCAGTAGGTTATTTTTCTGGGTTTCATTTTCCGGACTTTTTGCGAAGCCGTCAAGTTTAGCCAAAAGCCCTTTGGATGGAACTCGTCGGTCCATAATGATGGCCCCCATCGCCCTCGCTTAAAATGGGAGTCCATAAAGTGGCGGCCATTTAAAGACTTTGGCCGGTTTCCCCTAAAGGGCCGCCCGCGCGGGGCCTCGCCCTGGGGCCGGCCCTTTAGGTTGGCCTAAAACGTCTTCCCGCTCCGAGCTTGCCAGGTCTTTTATTCCGCCAGTATTTAGTCTATAATATTTAAAATTAATTGACGTAAAGTCTTAAAGTTAGGCTTTCTTTACGTCAAATCGCCCTTGCCTCGTTCGCGGTCCGGCCGGGGCGCGCCGCGGCTGGCCGAAGGCCGCCTTAAGGGCCAAAGGCCCTCAAGTTAAGGGCATAAAACGGCCAAAGACTGCCCCCAAAAAGGACTCCTCGTCCCTAAGGCCCCCCTAAGGCCTGGCCTTACCTTTTGGCGTTACGCCATAAGGCGAGAGGGGCGAGCGATTTTCGGGGCGTTTTATCTTTCGGGCGATCGGCTTTTTTCGCCGACTTAGGCTTGTTTTCGCGGCCTTAAGGCTTATCTTTAAGCGAACCGACCTAAGGTTTTTGGCTCCCTCTACGCGGTTTTGGGCAGGAGGGCCAATGGGCCGGTTTTTTGCTTTTTTTACAATTCTTTTTGCCTAAATATTCCGCGTAATAGACGGAAGTCGAAGGGTTTTCTGGCTAAAATATATGAAAAACATTCTTAAAATGATTTTCGGCAGTGCCAATGAGCGGCAAATTAATCGGTTAAGCCAAAAGGTCGATGCCATTAACGCCTTAGAGCCGACCGTAAGGAAGCTTTCCGACCAGAGCTTAGCCGCCAGCACCTTTCGCTTCAAAGAGCGGCTCGACCAGGAGGAGCCCCTGGCCGACCTGGTCTACGAGGCCTTCGCCGTGGTCCGGGAGGCGGGGGCTAGGGTCTTGGGGCAGCGCCACTTCGACGTCCAGCTCATGGGCGGCCTGGCCCTCCACGAGGGTAAGGTGGCGGAGATGAAAACCGGGGAAGGCAAGACCTTGGCGGCCACTTTGCCGGTCTACGTCAACGCCCTAACCGGCCGCGGGGTCCACGTGGTCACGGTCAACGACTACCTGGCCCGCCGGGACTCGGAGTGGATGGGCCAGATCTACAACTTCTTGGGGCTCTCAGTGGGGACCGTGGTCCACGGGATTTCCGACGAGGAAAGGCGCGCGGCCTACGGCTCGGACATCACCTACGGCACCAACAACGAGTTCGGGTTCGACTACCTAAGGGACAACATGAAGTTTCGGGCCCAGGACTTCGTCCAAAGGGAGTTTCATTACGCCATCGTCGACGAGGTGGACTCGATCCTGATCGACGAGGCCCGGACCCCCTTAATCATCTCCGGGCCGGCCGAGGAGTCCACGGACCAGTACGTCCGGGCCGACCGGATCATCCCCACGCTGAAAAGGGACGTCGACTACTCCTTGGACGAAAAGGCCAGGACCTCTAGCCTGACCGAGGAGGGCATCGCCAAGGCCGAGAAAGCCCTCTCGGTCCAAAACCTTTACGACCCGGCCAACATGGACGTCCTTCACCACGTAAGCCAAGCCTTAAAGGCCCACGCCCTGTTCGAGCGGGACAAGGACTATATCGTCAAAGACGGGCAAGTCATCATCGTCGACGAGTTCACCGGCCGGCTCATGCCCGGTCGCCGCTTCTCCGACGGGCTCCACCAGGCCTTGGAGGCCAAGGAAAGGGTCAAAATCGAAAACGAAAACCAGACTTTAGCCTCCATCACCTTCCAAAATTACTTCCGTATGTACGAAAAGTTGGCCGGCATGACCGGGACGGCCGACACAGAGGCGGCCGAGCTCCACAAAATCTATAACCTAGAGGTCCTGGTCGTGCCGACCCATCGGGCCATGATCCGGCGGGACTTTCCGGACGTCATCTACCGGACGGTCCGGGAGAAGTACGAGGCCGTGGTCCACGAGATCGAGGCCCTTTACGCGAAGGGCCAGCCGGTTCTGGTCGGGACCATTTCCATCAACAACTCCGAATTGGTCTCAAGCATGCTAAAGACCAGGGGCGTGCCCCACCAGGTCCTAAACGCCAAGCACCACGAGCGCGAGGCCATGATCGTGGCCCAGGCCGGCCAGCCCCACACGGTAACTATCTCCACCAACATGGCTGGCCGCGGCACCGACATCGTCCTAGGCCCCGGGGTCCCGGCCTTGGGCGGCCTCTTCATCTTAGGGACCGAGCGACACGAGTCGCGCCGCATCGACAACCAGCTGCGCGGCCGCAGCGGCCGCCAGGGCGACCCCGGGGAGTCGCGCTTCTACCTGTCTTTGGAGGACGACCTTTTGCGGATCTTTGGGGGCGACCGCTTTATGGGCATCATGGCCAAAATGGGCATGACCGAGGGGGTCCCCATTGAGTCGGCCTTAATCACCAAAGGCATCGAAGGAGCCCAGAAGCAGGTGGAGAGCCGTAACTTTGAG
>JAITIH010000183.1 GCA_031279525.1 Deltaproteobacteria bacterium
TTGAAGCCGAGGCCGGATATTTGCGGAGGGATCGAGATATAAACCCCAAAAGGCGAAAAAATCAAAGGCGCGGACATCGTCAACTCGAAAAAACGCTTTAAGCCCAATAAAAAGAGGGCCTACAATCTAATGGTCGTTAGCAATAAACCTCAAATTTAAATAGGCCATATTCGTTTCCCCTGGCCTACTCGATTTAGCCGTTCAATACGGCTAATTTTTTAGTCGAGGTCATTATACTATAGTTTTCCGCATACCGCATCTACCCTGGAATACCGATTTATCTAATAAATTCGGGGTTCTGATGGAATTAGACAAAAAAAATTTTTTCGCGTGGTCATTTTTTTTCCCAATCCAGATTTTTTTCAATTAGCAAAAAAATTATCCTTTAATTTTTCTTTTTCTTTTCGACGGCCATCAAATCAAAACAGATAATCTCTTTCCATTTTCTTATGGCCAAGAAAATATCAGGATTACCATAAGATTAGCAACCTCTTCTATTGGAAATACTATGGTATCTCCATTCAGAAAAATCTATATTTGGAAATAATTTCCGTGTAATTTTTTTTAACTCTTTATTTCGATATCTTTTATTAACGGTTACGATCTTATAACAGGTCAATTTGATTTTTTTAGTTATTTTTACAGCCTACTTAAAGGCTCGTCCCATCGCCGTTTTTTGGCTTTCGCCCCCGAACCCCCCCTCTCCGTCCGCGGAGGCCCAAATCTGGGTAAATTTGGCTTACGCCCGACGCTTTAATCCCCAAATTGTAGGATTGATAAGATCGACGACAACTATATCTTGTCATCCTCGCCTTTATTTTTTTGAGCCCCACTGGCCGTTAAAATCGCCTTCCGCCGGCCTCTCGCCACTTCCCAAAATCGCGCCAAACCCTTATCCCACTTACCATTTTTGCCAATTTCCCACTCCGTCCTGGGCCGTCCGCGCCTTTCGCCGCGTCCTCGCCGGTCCAATATTTTTTGACCATTCGCAGTCCCGCAAACCTTAGGCCCCGTCTAGTCTCCAGCCGAATTCCCAGCCGCCCTTGACCGCCCGTCGCTTTTCCCTCGCTCGCCTGGCCGACCTCTATCTCTCGCTTCCCAGACTGGCCTTACGCCCTTCCGACAGACCATCGCTCGACCGGACCGGCCTTACGCCCTCTCGCCCGGCCCCCGCCGTTTGGCCGTTTGTTTTGGTTTTTCGTCGCCGACCCTCCAGCTTTTCCGTCAACCCGCCTTTTTGGCCGCTTTCGGCTTTCCCGCCCTAACCCGCCGCCCTATCTATATGGATAGGCCCTTTGAACGAGTCCGTCCTCGCCCCTGGCCCGAGGCCGCTTAAATCCCTTTAACCTTAATTTCAAAGGCGGCTCGCCCCCCAAGGGCGAGCCGCCTCGTTGGCTTCTTGAGCCCGCTCGCCATTTTCCGCGGTTTACGCCCTAAATCTTCCTTAGCCCACCCAAGGCCTTAAGGCCTTAGGCCCGCGGATCCAGCTTTTTGGCCTTAAACGCCCCGCCACTTGGCCTAGTCGTCCCTGATTCTGGGCCCTTTTTGAGAACGATTACCCCTTTTTGGGGGCCAGAATCCGGGCTATTTTATTGATGGCGAGCTTAAGCCAAAAAATTTTTGATTTACCCACCCCTTAGCCCAACAAAAGCGGCCAAACCCGCCAAAATCCCTTTTTTTCCAGGCTCCCTGGGCGAAATAGAGCCATTTGCGCGGTTTGTCGCTTTTTGGCCTTGATATTCATCCTGGACTAGGCTATTATCAAGGGCGCGACAAGAGTTCTTAATCTCGCCTTTGGCCTAACCTTTTGTGTCTTGGTTAAGGCCGTTATTTGATCGTCAATTCAGGCCATTCGCCCCTGGCGATTAACTTTGGCCATTTTTTATCAAATTTTGCCTGGGGCCAAGTCGCTTTTGAGGACGCTCGCCATGACCATTGAGTCCAACCTAAGGCTTAGTTACCCTAATCCCGACGGCAGCCTATTGAACTTTCGGTTCGAATTGACCTTGCCTGGCCGGGGAGTGACGGCCATCACCGGGCCCTCTGGCTCTGGCAAGACCACCTTCCTGCGCTGCCTGTCCGGCCTAACCAGGGCTAAAGGCTTCGTTTCCGTCAACGAAACCGTCTGGCAGAGCGAGGTTTTTTTCCTGCCGACCTACCGGCGGCCCATTGGCTACGTCTTTCAGGAAGGCTCCCTGTTTCCTCACATGACGGTCCGGAAAAACCTAACTTACGGCATGAGGCGGGCCTCCCATCGCTTAAACGGAAAAGCTAAGCGAACGGTGGATCTCGACTATTTGCTCGACATCCTGGGCATCCAGCACCTTTTGGAGCGTCGCCCGGAGACCCTGTCCGGGGGCGAGCGGCAGCGGGTGGCCTTAGCCCGGGCCCTGGCCTCCTCGCCGGAGGTCCTCTTCCTGGACGAGCCCTTGAGCGCTTTGGACCAAGAGCGTAAGCAAGAGATCATGCCTTACCTCAAGAACCTTCAGACCCTAGACATCCCCATCCTGTACGTCAGCCACTCCAACGACGAGATCGAAAATCTGGCCGGGACGATCGTTCAGATGACCAAACCCGGCGAGCCCATCGTCGCTCGGGCCCGCTTCGCCACCCCGGTCAATCGCCTGGAAGAGATGGACCCGCCTTTGGCTAGCCATCCGCCGCAAACGGCCGCCTAAATCCCACCTAAACGATCATGAAGCGTTGGCTTCGCCCCAGGACATGAAACAACGGAATGTGGCGCTATAGCGATTGTCCAGACACAAAGCCTTGATAAAAAAAATTGTTGTTTCACGGTAAACGATCATGAAGCGTTGGCTTCGCCCCAGGACATGAAACAACGGACTGTGGCGCTATAGCGATTGTCCAGACACAAAGCCTTGATAAAAAAATTGTTGTTTCACGGTAAACGATCATGAAGCGTTGGTTTCGCCCCAGGACATGAAACAACGGAATGTGGCGCTATAGCGATTGTCCAGACACAAAGCCTTGATAAAAAAATTGTTGTTTCACGGTAAAATTGGGAAGGCCCATAAAAAAGGCCTGGCCCCAAACAGCCAAGTCGGCCCCTTAGGCGGGCCGCCCCCTAAAAAGAGAGAAGACATAACATGAGCGCCGGTATATTGGTCGTCATCGTTGGGCTCGCCATTTTCGCCATATTCCTTTTCACCAACTACGTGCGGATCGTCCCCCAGAACGAGGCCTACGTGGTGGAGAGGCTGGGCAAATACTCCGAGACCCTCCTTTCCGGTTTTCACATCTTGATTCCTTTCTTCGATCGGGTGGCTTACCGCCACACCTTAAAGGAACAAGTCATCGACGTCGCCCCCCAGACCTGCATCACCCGGGACAACATCTCAGTGGAGGTGGACGGGGTTCTGTACATGACCGTCATGGACCCGGCAAACGCCAGCTACGGGGTCAACAACTACCACGTCGCGGCCATCCAGATATCCCAGACGACCATGCGCAGCGTCATCGGCAAGCTGGAGCTGGACCGGACCTTCGAGGAGCGGGAGACCATCAACGCCGAGATCGTCAACGCCGTGGACAAGGCCTCGTCCCCTTGGGGGATCAAGGTCAACCGCTACGAGGTCAAGAACATCACCCCGCCCCAGTCCATCAAGGACGCCATGGAAAAGCAGATGCGGGCCGAGCGGGAGAAAAGGGCCACCATCGCCGAATCCGAGGGCGTCAAGATGGCCATGATCAACCGGGCCGAGGGCGACAAGCAAGCTAAAATAAACATCGCCGAAGGCGAGCGGCAGCAGCTGATCAACGTCTCCGAGGGCGAGCGGCAGCGCCGGGTCAACGAGGCCCAGGGCCGGGCCCAGGAGATCCTCTTGGTGGCCCAGTCCACCGCCGAGGCCTTAAGGCGGGTGGGCCAAGCCATTAAGGAAGCCGGCGGCGAGGATGCCGTGGCCCTTAGGATCGCCGAG
>JAITIH010000194.1 GCA_031279525.1 Deltaproteobacteria bacterium
CTGGTCGGAGTACATGTTCGCCCAGGTCCTGTCCAACACTGAGCTGGCGACCATCCCGGTCCAGTTGGCCAAATACGTGACGGCCACGGCCGGGACCCTGTACGGGGTCCAGGCGGCCCTGGCCGTCCTGGCCATGGCCCCCCTAATTTTGGCCGGTTACTTCATCCAAGGCCACTTGGCCAGAGGGCTGACTTTTGGGGCCATTAAGAAATGATTGAGCTTATCGACCTGACCAAGGAATACCCCGGCTCCTCCCAGGCGGCGGTGGAAAAACTTAACCTGACCATCGAAAAGGGCGAGACCATGGCCCTTTTAGGGCCCTCCGGCTGCGGGAAAACCAGCGCCTTGAACATGATAGTCGGCCTGGAAAAGCCGACCGCCGGGGACGTGCGGGTCAATGGCCAGTCCATTGTGCCCATCCCGGTGGAAAAAAGAGGCATTGGCCTCGTCTTTCAAGATTACGCCGTTTTCACCTCCATGACGGTCTGGAAAAACCTAGCCTTTGGTCTGGAGGTCAAAAAAACTCCCAAAGAGATCGTCCGGGCCACCGTGGCCGAGACGGCCGAGTTTTTGGGGCTGACCGACAAATTGGGCTTAAAGGCCCGCCATTTAAGCGGCTCGGAGCTCCAGCGGGTGGCCATTGGCCGGACCTTGGCCACCAAGCCTTCCATTCTTCTTTTGGACGAGCCTTTATCGAACTTGGAGCCCGAGGCTCGCCTGGCCATGCGCCAGGAGCTAAGAAGGCTAAGGCAAGAGCTGGGGCTGACCATCGTCTACGTCACCCACGATCAAGTGGAGGCCCTTTCCTTGGCCGACCGCCTGGCCATCATGAGCTACGGCCGGTTGGTTCAGGTGGAGAAAACCGCCCTCATCTTGGAAAGGCCCAAAGTGGTTCAGGTGGCCCAGTTTTTGGGCTCGCCGCCCATGAACGTCTTCAGCGGCTTTTACCACGCCGAGAACGGCTACCCGGCCTTTCGCCAAGGGGCCCAGGATTTTCGGCTGCCGGTGGGCCAGCTGCCCCCGGCGGTCAAACCGGGCAGCGCCAATTTTTATTACCTAGGGATTCGGCCCGAGGACTTGACTTGGTCCGACCCTAAAGCGGCTTTAGCCACCGGCCAGGTTACCGGCCTGGAGAGCCGGGGTTTTGACTGCGTGGTCAACGTGACCCAAGGGGACCTGGAAATCAAGGCTTTGGCCAAAGACTCTATCCCCGGTTGGGGGGAGACGGTCTCCGTGGCCGCCCCGGCCGACAAGTTTTTTCTCTACGACCGCTATGGCCAGCTGATGTCCAGCGATTTGACGGGGTTTGAGCGTGGCTGAGCGGGGCGGGCTCTTGGCCCATGGGCTGACCAAGAGATACGGCGCGAAAATGGCCCTAGACGAGGTATCTTTCTTGGCCGCCGACGGCGGGTTCACGGTCATTTTAGGCCCGGGCGGGGCCGGGAAGACCACGACCTTAAGGCTTTTGGCTGGTTTAGAACCCCAAACCAAGGGGTCGATCTTCTTGGACGGCCGCGAGGTCTCCCGCTTAGCCCCCCGCGAGCGGGACATGGCCATGATTTTCGACAACCTGGCCCTTTACCCCAATAAAAACGGCTACGAGAACCTGGCCTCCCCCTTGGTCCAGCGGAAAAGGCCCGTTGGCGAGATCCGCCAGAAGGTCTTCGCCATGGCCGAAAAGTTAAACCTGACCTTGGTCTTGGACCGGCTTCCCAAAACCATGTCCGGCGGGGAAAAGCAGCGCCTGGCCTTGGGTCGGGCCTTGGTCAGAGAACCGCGGTTTTTTCTTTTGGACGAGCCCTTAAGCAGCGTGGACGCGCCTTTGCGCTTTAAGCTGCGTTCGGAGCTTAAAAGGCTCCAAAAGAAGGAGGGCCATTCCTTTTTAATGGCTACCCCGGATTTCGCCGAGGCCCTGGCCGTGGGCGATCTGATTATCATGCTCCACGAGGGCAAGGTGGTCCAGATTGGCGGGCCGGCCGACATATACGACCGGCCGGTCGACACGCGGACGGCCCTCTTCGTGGGCTCGCCCCAGATTAACCTTCTAAAGGCGACCGCAGCCGAGGGCGAGCTAAAGTTCTTGGGTTTGACCCAGCCTTGCCCGCCGGCCTTGGCCCAAGCCTTAGGCGCCTACGCGGGGGAATTCACTTTAGGCCTTCGGCCGGAAAACGCGGCCATCTTGGTCAACCCGGCCGAGCCCGAGCCCGGGGCGGCGGGGGGCGTGGCCCCCCTAGTCGACGTCGAGTCCCTAGGCCGGACCCTGGCCGCCACGGTTAAGGTCGGCGAGGAGCTCTTAACCGTTTTGGCCGCCAGCGACCTTTTAAGCCAGGCGACCATTGGCGATCTAGTGGCCTTTCAAGTCAAGGACTTAGGCGCCCTCCAGGCCTTTAGGCCGGACGGCCGGAATTTTTTGGGATAGAATTTTTCGCTTTCGCCATGGCTTTTTCGCGTAGGTCAAAAGGGCCGGTTCTTGAAGCCTAAAGGGCTTTTTTGGTCGCGCCGGAGCCATTTATGGGGCCCGCCAAAGCTTTGCCTTCATGGCCTTAAGGCTTATCGCGCTCGCCCTAAGATTTCTCGCGCTCGCCCCAAAAGGCTATTCGCTTTTGCCCTAAGGCTCTGGCTTTCGCCGTTTTTAGGAGTTTTTCATGACCTATGTCCAGGATCCCGAGGCCACCCTCACCCCCAAAGAGTCCATCGCCAACGCCCGCAAAAGCGTCCGCGGCAACAATCTCCTTTTGTCCATCGAAAAGGCCATTAAGGAACACGATATACGCTACGTTCGGTTCGAGCAGTACGACCTTTACGGCATTCCCCGCAGCAAAAACGTGCCCATCGGCTACTTCGCCCATTACCTAGAGCATGGCCTTAACTTTTACGGCGGCATCTTAACCTGCGACGTCCAGACTCGCTGCGCCCCCGGGACCGGATACGGGGAGGAGGTGACCTACGGCGACGCCCGGACCGTCCCGGATTTGAGCACCTTTATGGTTCTCCCTTGGGTTCCCCACACCGCCCGGATCATCGTCGACCCCCACTGGTACGATGGCCGGCCCCTAATGGGCACCCCGCGGATTTTGTTAAAAAAAGTCTTAAAAAAGTTCTACGACTTAGGATTTGTGGTAAGATTCGGCTTTGAATTTGAGTTTTACCTCTTTAAGGAGGGGACCTTGGAACCGGCCTACGGCTCCCAGCCCATTTTTCTGACCCTTTACAACAATTTCGACGTGGACTACCTCTACGGCCTGATGGACGTCCTCCAGAGCGCGGGGTTTCGGATTATCACCCAAAACTCCGAGCAAGGCCCGGGCCAGCAGGAGATCAACCTGGACTGCCGGGACGGAATCGCCGCGGTGGACGAGGCCCAGTGCTTTAAGTACGCCATTAAGGAGATCTCCCGGCAGTACGGCTACGTGGCCTCCTTCATGACCAAGCCCTACATCGACCGCTGCGCCTCCGGGGCCCACGTCCACTTGTCCTTAATCGACCGGAAGACCGGGGAGAACGCCTTTTTGGACCAGGCCGACCCGGACGGCCTTTCCCAGACTTTACGGAGCTTTTTGGGCGGGGTCGTCCGCCACGCCCCGGCCAACTCGGTCTTCACGGCCCCGACGGTCAACTGCTACAAGCGCTACCGGCCCGGGGTCTGCGCCCCGACCACGGCCACTTGGGGGTTCGAGAACCGCTCGGTTGGCTACCGCATCAAAAGCACCAGGGGCC
>JAITIH010000206.1 GCA_031279525.1 Deltaproteobacteria bacterium
GCCAGCATCATGGCGGTGGAGGTGGTGGGGGCGATGGGCAGGGGGCCGGCCTCGGCGACCTTAGGGAGGGCCAAGACGATTTCGGAGTAGCGGCCTAAAAGGCTCTGGGGGTTCTGGGTCACCCCCACGACCGGGATGGACCAGCGGGCGCAGTAGTCGAGGACGGTCGAAAGCTCGGCCGATTCCCCGGAGTTGGAGAAGGCCAAAAGCGCGTCCCTTTTGGACTCCAGCATGCCCAGGTCCCCGTGGCCGGCCTCAGCGGGGTGAATGAAACACGACGGGCTGCCAGTGGAGGAGAGGGTGGCGGCCACCTTGCGGGCGATATAGCCGCTTTTGCCCATGCCAGTGGCCGCGATCCGGCCTTGGGTGGCCAGAAACAGCTCAACGGCCCGCGTAAGAGAGCCGTCCAGGCTCTCGGCCAAGGCCTCTAGGCCCTTGGCTTCCTCTATAATCACTTGGCGGGCTGTTTGGATGGGGTCGTTAATCGTCATTTAGGCGCTTGAAACCTTAAAGAATTTTAGTTAAATATAGTAACAAGTTTCTTTATTGTCAAGGTTTATGACAAGCGTTGACAAAAATTTCACGGTATTTTTTTAGTTTATTTTCTCTCTTTTATTGTTTCTGTTTAGCGATTTATTATTGAAATTGGGGCATTTATTTTCCTAGGAGCCTGGCCTTAGGTTTGACCGGCTAAGCAAAAAAGCCAGGCGAGAAGCCTAGCTTTTACGGTAGCCACATAAATTTTGGATATAACCATCCATCTTCGCCGAAGGTGAACTCATCAAATAGCCAGAGATTTTACAATTAAACCGCTAAAAATTTAAATAAATATCCAGTCTTAAATAACAGTAACAGAACGTTTATAACCCTTATGTAATTAAAAGTTCTGTGATTTGCCACGAAAAAAGATTCAGTTCGAGCGATGGGATTAGCTATTTCGCCAAAGAATTCGCCAAGAACTCGGCGTAAACGGAGGTTACCTTTTCTGGTCCCACCGCCAACCGTAATAAACGTAATCGTCGCGCGAAAAAACAACCGCTGGTTTTTGGCCTAAGGACAAAATTTTCATGCGCTGGGGCGTTCAATTTTGAACATAAACGATTTTGGCGACTCAGGTTGGCCTTAGGGCCGGATAAGCTTAGCTAAAGTAGCTAACGGCCGGCCAAGGCGGCCGTGATTTTCCGGGTTTTTTTCTGGACGCGGCTTTGTTCCAGCCGCTTGGCTCGACTGGGCGGGACGGCCGTGACCATGACCGGGGCGACCCCTGGTCGGTAGACCCCCAGCTCAATGGCCGCCGCTTGGCTAAGGTCGATGATTCGGCCGGAGATGAAGGGCCCGCGGTCGTTGATCCTAAGATACATGGTCTTGTTGTTTTTGAGATTTTTGACTTCCACCCAGGTCCTTAAAGGCAAGGTTTTGTGGGCGGCCGAGAGCTCGTTCTTGTCGTAGATCTCGCCGCTGGCCGTCCGGCGGCCATGAAAGGGGTCGCCGTACCAGGAGGCCAGGCCCTTTTCCTTGTAGCCATTGGCGGTCGCCAATATATAATAGCGTTTGCCGTTGATGACGTAAGACTTGCCCGATCGGGGGGGCCCGCCATAGGAGACGACGCCGCAAGCCGAAGCCAGAAAAGCCAAAGCTACGGCGGATGCGGCCAGAAAGATTAATTTTCTAGCCATATTAGGAGGCTTTGGCCCATGGCTTATATTTTTGGTTCCTACATTCGGAGGCATCTAAAACTCCTCTTCGTCGCCATTTTGCTCGGGTTTCTGGTCGGGGCCATGTCCCCGGGCGAAGCCTGGTCGGCGAGCGAAAAGCGAAAGATCTCGGCAAAAAAGTCGGACGGGTCGGCCAAAAAGGCGACTAAGCCTAAGGCCGCGGCCAAAGCCAAGCCTAAGGCCGCGGCTAAACGTCAAGTCCCCGCGAAAAAATCGGCCAAGGGCTCGGGTCCGGGAGAGCTGCCCTTTCCGGAAAACGTTAAAGCCCTAGCTGGGTCGGGAGCGGTTCTCATTACCGACAATCACGTTGGCGACGGCCAATCCAGGGAGCTTTTTTCGCTCAATCCCGACAAGGCTTACGTGCCAGCCTCCATCCTTAAGCTGGTCACGGCCGGGGCGGCCCTGGACGCTTTGGGGTTGGACTATCGCTATCGAACCGAGTTTTATTTGGATCCCGACCGCAATCTTTGGATCGTCGGCCGGGGCGACCCATTTCTGGTGTCCGAGGAGCTCTGCCTCATCATGGAAAGGCTTAGACAAATCGGTTTGCGCCAGGTTAAGGACATTTATCTTGACACCTCATATTTCCAGCCAGGCTTGGTCCTGGACGGGAACACCTTCACCAATAACCCCTATGACGCTTACAATTTAGCTTTGGGGGTTAACTTCAACACAGTCAATTACCTTATCGACAAGAAAGGGCAAATCGTTGAATGCGACCCCTGTAGCCCCCTAACGCCGGTGGCCTTGGAAGTGGCTAAGGTTAACTTCCCGAAAAAACGGAATAAAAAGCGATACCCCCGAGAGTTTCGCTTCAATATTTCCTCAAGCCCCGCCGACGCCGAGAAAAATTCCGGGCAAATGATTAAGGCTCTTTTGGAAAAAAACCAGATCGAGGTCGCCGGCCAGATCGTTTTAGGCCAGACTCTCCCGCCAAACGCGAAGATGATCTACGCCCACGCGTCCAGTAAAACTTTAGAGGAGATGGTGAAAGATCTTTTAAGGCACTCGAACAATTACGTGACCAATCAGATCTTTTTGACCTTAGGCGCCGAAATGTACGGCCCCCCGGCCACCCCGGAAAAAGCCCATCGGGCGGTTTTGACTTTTCTGGCTAAATACGACCTGCCAACCATAACCATGGTCGAGGGCAGCGGCCTAAGCCGCCAAAACTCCGTCACCGCTCGCCAGATGGCTAGGGTCTTGGGCACCTTGGAGCCAGTCCGGCGCCTCATTCACGCCACCGACGACGGCTCGGTCATCTATAAAACCGGCACCATGAGCGACGTCCAGACCCTAGCCGGCTATCTCGTTCGGCCGGACCGGGAGGCCGAGCCTTTGACTTTCGTGATCCTTTTGAACGGGCGCTATAAGGCCGGCACCCGGGAAAAAATCTTAGGGGCCTTAAAGGCCCACTTTATCGGCGGCGAAAGCCAGCCTGAGCCCCAGAAAACCGCCGAGGCGGCCCCCAAGGCCGCGGGCGATCCCCAAGATCGGGTCGAATTTCCCCCCCGCGGCGGCGGCGGCCTATTCGCCCCAGCGGAGTCGGCCTTTTAAATCGCCCTTTATGGCGGCTAAGAAGGCCCGCCAAGGCGATTAAAAACTCGCTAAGCCTTTTTTAAGGATCGCTTAGACCGATAAAGGCTCGCCGCGGCCGCGCGAAAATAATGACCCTTAGAGGGGCGCGCGAATTTTAGCTCCTTTTCAAAAGCGATTTAGCTCAAGCGTTTTATCGCCGGCCATAAGCCTGACCCTTAAG
>JAITIH010000273.1 GCA_031279525.1 Deltaproteobacteria bacterium
CCATGAGGATGGCCTCCCGGATGGCCGTCAGATCCTCGCGCAAAGTCGCGGTCTCATAGCCGGCCGCCTTCTCGACGACTAAGGCCAAAGGGTTGGCTATGCCAGTGACGATGGTCTGGGCCGCGCTTCTTAAAAGCGAGCCCATGGTCGCGCAGTCGCAGCCCACGGCGCCTTGGGCTTTAGAAGGGGATAGGAAAAATAACGAGCCAAAAATGGCTAAAAACGAAAAGAAAGTTATTTTGCGCATAAAGCGTCCTTATTGGCCCAGCTGGGCCTTAAGCGGCGCCGATAATTAGGCGCCTATCAAGCGATGAGGTTAGATTGGGTTAGACGGGGAAGGTCCTTTAGGGGGGCCTTCCCCGTCGGCGTCGCGCCAAAAAAGCGCCAAAAAGAGCCTTAGTTTAAGGGAGAGTCGTCTCGGCTCTGGAGAAAGAACGCGTAGTCGAGCAGGGACTTAAGGTCGACCCGGTCCAGCAACCTAGATAGGTTTAGAATGGTCGCCTCGTTCTGGCCGGGCAGTTCTTCGTCTTCCTCGGCCTCGAATAGCGATTCCTCGGTTAGGGTCGGCCTATGGGCCGAGGCGAGGGAAGAAGAGGGCGGAGCCCGCCAGACGATGGCCTCGTCGTCGGGGCCAAAATTCATGGCGAAGTTTTTTAAGACCTCATCCATCTCGTCCTCGTCCTCGTCCTCGTCCTCGTCTTCGTCCTCCTCGTCATCCTCGTCCACCTCGTCCTCGTAGTCGTCCAGGTGGTCCTCGTCCTCTTCGTCCTCTTCGTCCTCGTAGTCGTCGTGGTCGTCCATGTCGTCCTCGTCGTCGTAATCGTCGATAAGTTCGTCGCCAAAGAGCTCTTCCAGATCGTCCGGCGGCGGGTCCTCGGAAATTTGTGGGCCGTAGAAAAGTTTTTCGCTAGCGTCCCAGAAACGGTTGGCCCGGCCCCGGAAAATCTTGGGGCTTTCGGGCGGTTGGTTGGGGGGCTGGTGGCTCTCCAGGTGGGTGAGAACCATAGCGACTTGGTCCCCCTGGCGCAGACCAGAGCTTAAAAAGGATTGGGCCAAGTCGCCGTCTAAGGTGACCTCGTAGGCTCCCCAGTCGCGGTAGGGGTTAACGGCCAGGCGGACGGTAACAAGATCGTCTCGGCGTAGGCGGCGGTGGTTAAAATCGGTGAGATGCCCAGACACCAGGTGACGGGCGTAGTGGAGATCGGTCAAATCGCGCCTCATTAGTGGTTATGGCTAAGGGTTAACGAATCGCGCCTAAGGCCTTAGGCGCCTTTCGGCGCTAAGCGGTTAACGCGGCTACTTTTTTGGCGAGCTTAAAACGGCTCGTCTTTCGATTAAGGGGGTCGGCCAAGCGTTCGGAGCTTTTTAGGGTTAGCTAAGAAAGCCCCTCTCGCGTCCCCTTGGTTTAAGTTTTGGGGCGATTAAGCCGCCTTCGCGGCCATGGCCAGGGGTCGCCCGTTTTTTACCTTCAACGTCGCCGTCGGCGACTAAGTCAGCGCCAGGGTCGGCGATGACGGCGTCGTTTTTGGCGCAGTCGCCGTTGGAGGCGCACGCTCTGGGCTTTAGCCCTAAAGACGTCCGTCGTCTCTTCCGCCGGCGGGGCCGTCGGCCTTAACTTCGCGTTCTTTAAGGGGGCGATCCTCTTCACTTTCGACCTTACGGTCGCGGGCCTAGTCGTCGTCATCGTCCTCGTCCTCGTCGAAGCCGTCGCCTTCGTCGAAGTAGTCGTCCTCGTTAAAGCCCTCCACCTCGTCGAAGTCGAAGAACTCATCGTCTTCGAAGCCGTCGTCGTCGCGGTCTTCTTCCGCGCCGGGGCGGCCATCGTCGCGGCCATGACCATAAAGGGCGCTCGTAAAGCCTTCCCTTAGGCCTTTGGCCCACTCTCCGACGCCCCCGGCGGAGCCGGGGCCAAGGATGGGCCCGCCAAAATTTACGGCCGGCTCGCCGTTATTGGTCGTGAACCCGGGGATGGAGGTTTTATGGCTGACGGTGGCCAGTTGAGACCGTTCGGGCGGGCTTAGGGCGTAGGGACCAGCCTGGCCTTCCCCTTTGGCGGGCCAAGCGACCCGCCTAAGATCGGGCGCCTTTTCTTTTAGGCTTGGTTGGCGGTCCGAGGCCTCGCGCTCCCAAGGCTTAGGAAACTCCGCCTGGGTCGGCTCCGCGGGCCAAATGGCCGTTTTTCGGCGATCCGATATTTTAAGGCCCCGGGCTCTAAAGGCTTTGGGCCGACGGTCGTTCGGATTGGGGGGTTCGTAAACCTCCAGGTGGCTTAGAACTAAGGCGACGCGGTCGCCTAGGCGGTAACGCGAGTCCTTAAAGGATTGGGCTAGGCGGCCTTTTAAGGCGACTTCGTAGGAGCCCCAGTCGAGGCGGGGCCAAACGGCCACCCGGACGTAATACAGGTCGCCTTGGGGGAGGCGCCGGTGGTTGATTTGGGCGACGTGGCCCACCACTTTGTGGCGGGCGTAATTGAGATCGGTCAAAACGCGTCCTTTCGCGGTCGGGGCGGGCGTTTAGCGCCTTACGGCGGAAAAGCCCCCTTCTAGAGTTAGTCAATTAAGGCGAGATTCTATTTGGCTCGCGGCCTCTTCAATCAGTTGGGCTAAGGTCTCGCGTCTATCGGTCGACCCCGATTGGGCGGCCCTTTCCTCTAAAGCCGGCTTAAGCCCGGCGGGCCAGCGCGTGGCTAAGGCCGAAAGGGTTCTTTCGACCCCAAAGCGGCGGTAAAGCTCGTCGCGGATGGCCGCGTCCTCGGCCGTGGTGGAAAACGCCCACCGAAGCTCAGGGGATAGGGCCAGGGTTAAAAGGTCTTGGGTCCGGCCGGATTGAGTCTTGAAGAGGGCGGCGAGAGACGAGCCCCTTGGCCCTGGCGGGGACAGCCGAGAGAGGCCCAATGCCACCGACTCGTTAAAGCCGTAAGTTTTCGTCAAGTCGTCCAGGCCCGCCTGGGTGCCCACCCCTAGGACGAAGACGGCCGTGGCCAGTTCTTGGAAGATGGCCGGAAAGTCTTCCGGGGCCTGGGAGTAAAGGCCGATGGACAGGTTCCACTTGCGAGACTCCCTGGCCGAGGTGGTCAAATCGGCGACCAGTTGGGCGCTGGCCGCCTTAAGGCCGGTCAAGCGGTGAACCTCGTCGTAACAGAGCCTTTTGGGGGTTTGCCGCAAATTTTGGACGTTTTGGCGGTGGTGCTCCCGGTATAAGGGCGGCGTTAGGGGGACGTCGGCCGGCGTCAGAAAAAACCTGGCCCCGACCGCGTGCCGGGCCAACATGTACATGACCGCGGCCCTTTTGTCCCCGGCCGGCCCGCCGCCCCGGGGCGCCACCTCGTCTAAGTCCAGGCTAACGATCCGAGCCTCGCCCACGCTAAAGCGAGTGGGTTTGGCGAGGATCCGGTACTCGCCGATGGCCTCGGTTAAGCTGCGCCAGACGTAGTCCAGAATGTTTTCCCCGGTTAAGGCCACCTTAAAGCCGTAGGTGGCCTTAAGGCCGGGGCTTCGGCGAACCTGGGCCACGACGTCGGCTAAGGTGGGCGAGGCTAGGCGCTGGGCCTCGTGGGCTTCGTTAATGAGGCCCTTTTTGAAGAAATAGTCGGTCAGATCCCAATAGGCGCTGGCCTCGTTAGGGGCGAAGCCGGCGGCGAAGGCTTTTTCGGCCAATTCGGGGGCTAAGGTTTGGTCGAAGGGTTTGCCTGGGTCGCAGGCCTCGGCGTAGGCCGCCTCCAAGGCCACCCGGACTATGCCGGCCGTCCCGTCCGGCGGGGCCGACTGGCCTAAGGGCGTGGCCAAAAGGCAAAGAAAGTTAACCAAAAAAGCCAGGTGGCTCGGCAATGGGGCCCTTAAGCCCAATGGGGCGTCCAAAGGGTTAATGGCGTAGTCCGGAGTGGCCCTTAGGCGGTAGCCGGCGACCAGGGTTTTAAGCCCTATAGGCAAGGCGTTTTTTAAGAGCGTTATCAAACCCATGGAGCTGGGCCCCACGTCGACGATGGACAGTAAGGGCAGCTCCCGTAAGCCTGGCTGAAGGCAAAAAGCGAGGTTTAGGGCGTTTAAGAGGACCGATTTACCGGCCCCCATGGGGGCCACGCCTAAGTCGATCCAAGCGGCTTGGTTAGAGGAGTTGGGCCGAAATGGCAAAGGTTTGCCGTCTGGGCTTAAAAAGACCAAAGGCCCTTTGTCCCAGGCCGAGGCCGGCCTTAGGGGCAGAAAGCCCCAGGCCTCCTCCAAGGGGGCCAAGGCCCGGGGGGCCGGGCCATGGGGCATGAGGGCCGGGAGGGTGGCCACCACCCCCAAAAGAGGGTCGCCGGTGATTTCTTGGGCCGTGGCCTGGCCCCAGCCGGCCAGGAGCCTTTCCAGTTCGGCCAGTTGGCGCCGCAAGGCGATCTCGGCCGCCCCCAAGTCGGGGTAGTCCAAGACCTCCACCCAGGTGTCTAAGGAAAAGCTTAAGGCCACTAGGCAAGATCCTTCGTCGCGCAATTTTTTTAAACGCTCTAAAGCCGAGTTTAAATGGCGATTGTGGACCGAGGTTAAGGCGAAGACTCTGGCCAGAAAGCTTTGAAGGCCCCACTGGCCAATTTCTCCGGAGCCTAGGTCTAAGGCCAGCCGCCAAGGCCGCCGGGAGCGAGCCAGGCTCCGAAACAGCTCGTTAAAGGGCTTAGGCTCTTGGGGCGGGATGGCCAGGCAGAAGGGGGCGTGGAGGCGGTCCCCCAAAAGGAGAAGGTCGCGTTTAACGATCGTGCCTCGGCGCGGGAAGAGTTGGCCGCCCAAAGAGGGGTAGGTTAAGAGCTTTTCTAGCTTCTCCCCGCGGTCGGGAAGGGCGTATGGGCGCCTTTCCCCAGGCAGGGACGGCCGCCAGTCGGCGGGGGTAAGCGTTGGGAAAAGGGCCGCCCGGACGTCCCTTAAAAGCTCGACGGCCTTTAAGCGCCGGTTAATGAGCCCGCATTCGGTTAAGGCCTCGCTTAGGGCCGCCATGGTCCCTAAGTGAGC
>JAITIH010000297.1 GCA_031279525.1 Deltaproteobacteria bacterium
GGCCCGAAAACGAAGGGCCCGAAAACGAAGGGCCCGAAAACGAAGGGCCCGAAAACGAAGGGCCCAAAATCGAAGGACCCGAATATAAATGGCCCTTAGAAGCCTAAAGGCCAGGGCTAACCTTAAAGGGCCAACGTTAACCGCTGGCCCTAGCCAGGTGGCCCTAAGGGTCAAAATTGGCGGCTTTAGGAAAAATTGATTAATTATTTCAAGGCGTTAGCCTAAAGGCCTTAAGGCCCTTATGGCCCTTTACTCCGGCCCATTTTCGGCGAGGCCCGCCGGCGGGGTCAGGCCCAGGTGGGCGAAGGCCTTTAGGGTGGCTTTGCGGCCCCTAGGGGCTCGGTAGACGAAGTTTTCTTTAATGAGGTAAGGCTCGTAAACTTCTTGAATGGTGTCGGCTTCTTCGCCCACCGTGGAGGCCAAAGTCTCAAGGCCTACCGGGCCACCGGCGTACTTAAGGCAGATGGTTTTTAGGATCAGGCGGTCCAGCTGGTCTAAGCCCATCTGGTCGATGTCCAAAAGCTTTAAGGCCGCGTCGGCCGTCTCTTGGTCGATCCGGCCCTTGGCCCTAATCTCGGCGTAGTCCCGCACCCGGCGCAGCAGTCGGCCGGCGATCCGGGGGGTGCCTCGGCTGCGGCGGGCGATCTCCGCGGCCCCTTGGGGGTCGACGTCCATTTTGAGGTGGCGGGCGGCCCGGGCGATTATCCCGGCCAGGTCTTCCTCGCGATAGTAATCGAGACGCAGCTGGATGCCAAACCGATCCCGCAACGGCGGGGTCAATAAGCCGGCCCGGGTGGTGGCCCCGATGAGGGTGAAAGGCGGCACCTCCAGGCGGACCGAGCGGGCCCCGGCTCCTTCGCCGATGACGAGGTCTATGCGATAGTCCTCCATGGCTGGGTAGAGGTACTCCTCCACGGCGTGGGAGAGGCGGTGGATCTCGTCGATGAAGAAAATGTCCATAGGCTCCAGATTGGTTAGAAGGGCGGCTAAGGAGCCAGGCTTTTCCAGGGCTGGGCCGGAGGTGCCCTTAAAGCCCACCCCCAGCTCGCGGCTGAGGATATAGGCCAGGGAAGTTTTGCCTAAGCCGGGCGGGCCGTGGAAGAGGACGTGGTCCAGGCACTCGCCTCGCGATTTGGCGGCGGCCACGAAGAGGGCCAACTTTTCCCGCAAATCGCCCTGACCTTGGAACTCCGCTAAACTCTGGGGCCTTAGGGCTTTTTCTAGGTTCCTTTCGCGCTCTTTAGGCTCGCCGTCGATTTCCCGCTCCATCGCCCCGCCAGCCTTCCCAAGGCCTTCGGCGGTCGCGCTCCGCTTTTTTGGGTCGCCTTTGGCTTCCCTTAGATCGCCGTTGGCTTCCCGTAGGCCGTCGTTAGCTTCCCTTAGATCGCCGTTGGCTTCCTTTAGGCCGCCTTTGGCTTCCTTTAGGCCGTCTTTGGCATCCTTTAGGCCGTCTTTGGCTTCCTTTAGGCCGTCTTTGGCTTCCTTTAGGCCGCCTTTGGCTTTCCTTAGATCGCCTTTGGCTTCCCTTAGATCGCCTTTGGCTTCTCTTAGATCGCCTTTGGCTTCCCTTAGATCGCCGTCGACTTCCCTTAGATCGGCATTGGCTTCCCTTAGGTCGCCGCCCGTTTTCTTTTGACCGCCATTTTCCGCCACTTGGTCGCCATCCATCTCGCTAAGCTAGTTAGACGGCTTTCCGGCCTGGGCTCCAGTAGCGGTTGGAGACGGGCTGGCAGTTCCGGTTAAACTCTAGGTACTTAAAGATGGCTCGCTTTAAGTCTTTCCGCTCGGCCACCTCGTGGATGCCCCTAATGTCCCCGTAAAACTCCAGGTTCTCGTAGATCTGGCCCGAGTTCTGGCAGAGGGCGGCCCCTCTGACGTCCTCTTCCCGGACCTGGAACCCCCTGGCCTCCATGACTCTGGGGCCGGTGAAGATGACCAGGGCGTTGGGCTCGGCGATGACTATGTCGCCTAGGGCCGCGTAGCTGGCGATGGCCCCGCCGGTGGAGGGGTCGCCTAGGACGGAGACGTAAGGAAGGCCATGACGCTTAAGGCGGGTGACGCAGTTAATGGTCTTGACCATTTGGGTCAGAGCCGGGACCCCCTCCAAAAGGCGGGCCCCGCCCGAGCAGCAGAGGCTAACCAGGGGCAGGCATTTGCTTAAGGCGTACTCGGCCAAGCGGAAGAACTTTTCCCCAAAGACCACCCCCATGCTGCCGCCGGCGAAATAAAACTCGCTGATGGCCAAGGCCACCGGATAGCCGTAAATGGTGGCCTCGCCCGTGACCAAGGCTTCGTGGAAGTTGGTGCGCTGGTTTTGGCGGGCCAAGAAGGCCTGGTACTCCTGAGTCAAAAGGGAGGGGTGGAGCAGATGGGCGGCCGAAAGCTCCCGGTTCATTTCCTTAAAGCTGTCGGCGTCGGCCAGGCAGTTAATCCAGCCCATGGCCCCCATGATGAGGCTCGCGCCGCACTCGTGGCAGACGTAGTGGTTGGCCATGAACTGAGACAGGGGAATGACCGCCCCGCAGCCCTTGGAGGGTTCGCCGCTTTTGACGCTGGTGTCCCCGCACTTGACGTAGCGCTCGGGGTTGACGGCCGGGTCGTTGCTCTCGCCCCAATCGATCCCCGGCTGGAGGTCGTGGTTAGCCAAGGAGAAGGTCTTAAGGTCGGGGAGGGGGGCGGATTTCCGCCGCAAAGGGGTCAGTCGGAAAAAAGTGCTCCAAAGGCCGCTTCTTTTCTTGGCTTCCTCTGGGTAGACCCCAAAGGACGTGGCCCTAGAGCGCCTTAGCCTTATGAGGGCGGCCAGCTTCCGGCGGCTTAGGTCTTTGACCGTTTTTTCCAGGTAGGCCCCTAGGGTCTTAGCGTACCCGCCTATGTCGGTCACGAGCTTAGGGGCCGGGAGGACGTGATCGATAATGCCTAAGTTTTTAAGCTCCTCGGCCGTGGGCCGGGAGATCATAAGGGCTTCCCGGACTTTGGTGGGGTCCCGGAAAATGATGGCCGCTAAACTCTCCGGCGGGGCGGTGGCGTAGAGGGCGTCGTCGAACTGAGCCCGGCGGTCGGTCATCTGGATGGCTAAGGCCCCGCCGCTCCCGCCTTCCCCGATGATGACCGAGACGGTGGGGACGGGGATGGTCAAAAAGTCCTTGATTAGGTGGGCGATGAAAAAGGCCTGAAAATGCCGGGCCGACTCCATGGAGATGTCGGCCCCGTAGGTGTCGATCAAGGTGACCACCGTGACCGGTTCGCCGTGGTAGCTTTTGGTGGCCGCCCGTTGGAGGAAGCGGGCTATTTGGGAGTGGTCTTGGGCCGTCAGCATGCCGTGGTTGAGCTTGGCCAGGTCTTCTTTGGTCCTTAAGTTTTCCGGCTTGGGCTTCTGCTGGGCGATGACGAAAACGTTCCGGCCCCATTGGTCGGCCTCCCCCAAGATGAGGGCGTCGCTGGAGGGAATGACCAGGCGGAAAGTTGGGAAAACTATGGGGATTAGATCGCTGGAGCGCGGCCTTAAGGGCGATCTAGTTCGGCGACGAAAAATCTCGACAACGTCGGGCGAGACGGCGGTCATGAAATCTCCTGGAATCTGGCTAAGGGGTTTTTTCCCCCAAAAAGGCGATTTTAGCGAGAGATTAGGGCCTAAGGAGCCCCTAACGGCGGGGGTTTAGGCCAGCGCCCGGCGGCCTCTAGGGCCCGACTGGCGGTCAAGACGGCGGGGACGATTGGCCTGGCTCCGGAACGAACCCATAAGCTAACATTTTAACCTAAAAAAGGGCTTAATTGCCAGAGCCAACTCCTTCAAGGCTTAAGGCTTTAGGCCAAGGCTTAATTTTTTTGGCCTCAATCTTGCTTTAAGATAGTCTAACGGATTCGGCCAGGCGAGGCCAGCGGTCAGAAGATCGGTCGGCCGAGCGGCCTAAGGCTTGGCCCTAAAGCGAAAAAGGCCGCCATAGGCCGTTAAAGTCTAAAGGCCGCCATAGGCCAGACCTAGGGCCATGAGACCTGAAGGCCGTTTAAGCTAGTTAAGGCTAAAAAAGCCCGACTAAACTATAAACTTTGTTAAAAGCTTAACCCGCTGGAGTTATTTGGCGACTAATATTAATTGGTGCACACCATGGCTCTTTCCGACGACCCGTCTTTCGGCAACCTCCGAAACGCATATCGGAACCCTAAGGCCGCCCAAGCCGATTTAAGGGTGGGCCGCCTGACCAGCTCCCAGCTGGCCATGGGGTCGGTTCGCCAAGGCGGCGGGTTGGCGTTTGACGCTTTAATGGCGGTCAACGAATCCCAGAACCAAGTGATTGGCCAGGTCCTGGAGGGACCGGTCAGCCAGCAGACCCAAAGGCAGCTGGCCCAGCTGAAGGCCATGAGCTCCCAAAACCCGTCTTTGGCCAGCCTGGCCAAAACTGGCCGCTCTCAAGGGGCCGCGAAAGACGGCCAGAGCCTTAAGGCCGCGGAAGGAGCCGCCGCCGACCCCCGGGACGGGGCCATCGCCGCCGGCTCCCGGATCATCGGGAACCTCCAAGGCGGCCGGACCGTCAGGAAGGGCCTGGACACCGGCAAAATTTTCTCGCCCGCCCAGCTTTCCTCCTTTCGGAAGAAAAACGGGCTGACCAAAACCATATACCAGCCGCCGGCCGAAGGCGACCCGGCCCCAAAAGGCGCCTCTTTGGCCAGTATAGCCGCCGCTGTCGCGATGGAGGACGCGGAGGCCAGCCTTAAAAGGGAGGCCGCCGGCCCCATGAGCCAGTCGGCCGCCGCGGCCGCCCAAAAGGCCTATGGCCAGACCGAAAAAGACGAGGCCACGGAGAAGGCGGGGGCGACCAAGAAGGGCGCGGCCAACCGCGACAAGTTAGACGCCATCATTAAAAAGGTGGGCGAGGCCCTAGGCTTGGACCCTTCCCTCATCAAGGCCGTGGTCAAGACCGAGTCCAACTTTAACCAAAAGGCCGTCTCCAAGGCCGGGGCCAAGGGGCTCATGCAGCTGATGCCCAAAACGGCCAAGGAGATGGGAGTCGACGACCCCTTTAACGCCTTCGAGAATATCTGGGGCGGGGCCAGGTACCTGAAAAAGATGCTGGACCGCCAGGGCGGCAACCTTAATAACGCCTTAGCCGCCTACAACTGGGGCCCAGGCAACCTGGACCGCCACGGGAGCTCGCGCCTCCCCGGGGAGACCCGCCGCTACATTGAGGCGGTCAACCGCAACTACGCCCGATTCAAGAAAGAGTCCCAAATGGCCTAAAACCCCCTACGCACGCCTACCAATCGTAGCCGCCGCTTGCCCACCTAATATCTTCTTTAGCCCACCTCAAGGCCAGAAAAAGCCGCTTCCGACCGGAAGCGGCTTTCGGGCTTTGGCGGGGCGTTTTATGGGCTATAGGCCGCGACGAATTTTGGCGAAATAGGCGAAAGCGGGATAATGGCGACGTTACGTTCTCCGTCGCCGCGTTTATTTTTTGGAGCGACTAAAAGGCGGCTTCGCTAGAGACCAGGGGAGTCTAGAGCGAAAGGGGTCATGGGGATAATCCTAAAGCCCGCGTTTTAAGTTTGGGGTGGGAATGAATGGGAATTAGCCTCAAAGATTAGGTCTTTTGGCCGCCCCGTTTTTTGGCCTTCTTGGAGTCGCCAAGATACGCCGTCCTTTTTTTCCCGGCGACGATCGGGCGAGCGAATGGCCAAAGGGGGAGGCCAGGGATTTCCCGCCGCCAAAAATCTGGCCAGCCGCGAAATTGGGCTTCGGAGCCATGAGCTCGTTAAATTTGGGCTAGCCAGTTTTAAGGCGTTAAAGGGCGGCTTTTGGTTTCTGGTTGGGCCCGCTTTAGGGGGGCTTAGCCCTCTTTTCAGGCGGGCGTAAGGCCTAAAAAAAGCCGCGTCCCGTTAAGGAGGCGACTTTTTTAGGCCGTTTAGGATAGGCCAGGCGAGGGAAAGGGCGTCGTCCCTTGCCGTCGGCGCAAGGCGTTAACGATTTTCGTTAATGCTTAGCGTCAAGGCTGGGGCCGTCGGAGTTAAGGCCAGAGCTAGAGTTGACCATTAAAGAAGGGGCCTCGTCGCCTTCTTTAACTTCTTGGAATAGGGGGCGGCCAGCCTCAAAGACCAAGGCGGCGTTTAAGACTTCTTCGACCATCTTGACCGGGATGATGGTGAAAGACTTGAGGATCCGCTCGGGGATTTCCTTTAAGTCCTTTTCGTTTTCCTGGGGGATGATCAAGGACTTCAGCTCGCCCCGGTTGGCGGCCATGACTTTTTCCTTGAGCCCGCCGATGGGCAGGACCCGGCCGCGCAGGGTGACCTCGCCGGTCATGGCCACGTCCCGCCGCACCAGGCGCCGGGTCAGGGCCGAGACCAGGCCGGTGACCAAGGTGATGCCGGCCGAGGGTCCGTCTTTAGGGATGGCCCCCTCGGGCACGGGGATGTGGATGTCGATCTTCCGGTGAAAGTTGGGGTCCAGGCCTAAGCGCGGGGAGATGGAGCGGACGTAGCTAAGGGCCGCCCGGGCCGACTCCTGCATGACCTCGCCCAGTTTCCCGGTGAGAGTCAGGTTGCCCTTGCCGGGCATGATGAGGACCTCGGTGGTCAGGATCTCGCCGCCCACCTCGGTCCAGGCCAGGCCGGTGACCAAACCGATCTCGTCTTGCTCCTCGGCCACGCCGTAACGGTACTTGGGCACCCCTAAGTACTGGGTGATGTTTTTGCCGGAGACCTTGATCTTCAAAAGGGAATGGTCGATGGATTTCACCACTTCCCGGGCCAGCTTCCGGCAGATGGTGGCGATCTCCCGCTCAAGGCCTCTCACCCCGGCTTCCCGGGTGTAGCGACGGATGGCCGTCAAGATGGCGTTGTCGGTGATGTCGACCCTATCCAAGGAGAGGCCGTTGGCCCGAACCTGCTTTTTGATGAGGAAGTTCTTGGCGATGTTCAGCTTCTCGTCCTCGGTGTAGCCGGGGATGCGGATGATCTCCATCCGGTCCTGGAGGGGGGAGGGGATGGAGTGCAGGCTGTTGGCCGTGGTGATGAACATGACCTCGGAAAGGTCGTAGTCGAGGTCCATGTAGTGGTCCCCGAACTTACAGTTCTGCTCGGGATCTAGGACCTCCAAAAGGGCGGCCGAAGGGTCCCCCCGAAAGTCGGTGGACATCTTGTCGACTTCGTCTAGGCAAAAGACCGGGTTAGAGGTCCTAGCCTTCCTAAGGCTCTGGATGATTTTCCCGGGCATGGCCCCGATGTAGGTCCGGCGGTGGCCCCTGATCTCGGCCTCGTCCCGCACCCCGCCTAGCGACAGGCGCACGAAGTTGCGGCCTAAGGCTCTGGCCACTGAGCGGGCCAGGGAGGTTTTCCCGACCCCTGGGGGGCCAACTAGGCAAAGGATGGGGCCGTGGTGCTTTTTGACCAGGGATTGGACGGCCAGGTACTCCAGGATCCGCTCCTTTGGCTTTTCCAGGCCGTAGTGGTCTTCGTCCATGATGGTCTCGGCCTTGGACATCTCCAAGTTGTCGCGGCTCCGCTCGTACCAGGGCAGGGCCAAGATCCAGTCGATGTAGTTCCGGACCACCGTGGCCTCGGCGCTCATGGGGGCCATCATCTTGAGCTTTTTGATCTCGTGACGGACCTTCTGGCCGGCTTCCTTGGACAGGCGCTTTTTCTTCAGCCGCTCTTCCAGCTCGCCGATCTCGTTTTTAAGATCGTCGGAGTCGCCCATCTCCTTCTGGATGGCCCGCATCTGCTCGTTAAGGTAGTACTCCTTCTGGGTCTTTTCCATCTGTTTTTTGACCCGAGTCTTGATGCGCTGCTCGATCTGGAGGACCTCGATCTCCCCGCGCATGAGCTCATAGAGGGCCTCCATGCGGGCCAAGGGGCTAACCAAGGTCAGAAGGGTTTGCTTGTCCTCCAGCTTTAAGGCCAGGTGGTTGACCATGGCGTCGCATAGTTGGGAGGGGTCTTTGATGGAGCCCATGGCGGCGATGATCTCTGGGGAGATCTTTTTGTTGATCTTGGCGAAGGACTCGAAAGTGGAGTTTAAGCTGCGGATTAAGGCCTCGACCTCCAAAGGGGCCTCGGCCGGCTCAGGCAGGGGCTCGACTTCCACGTAGAAAAAGTCGGGGCTGGGCAAAAACGACTCAATGCGGCCCCGCTCGCGGCCCTCGACCAGGGCTTTGACGGTGCCGTCGGGCAGTCGCAAAAGCTGCAAAAGAGCCCCGATGGTTCCGATGGCGTGGATGTCCTCTTCTTGGGGCTCGTCGACCCGGGCCTCTTTTTGGGTGCACAAGAAGATGCTCTTGTCGAGGCTCATGGCGTGCTCTAAGGCTTTAATGGACTTTTCTCGGCCCACGAAGAGGGGCACGACCATGTGGGGAAAAACCACCACGTCCCTTAAAGGCAAGAGGGGCAAATGGAGCTTGGCCGCGCCGCCAGAGGGGGTGGCGGGCCTAGATTTGTTGGAACCGAATAGCATTTAGCTTTACCTTCCAGACGTCGGCCAAAATGGGGACGAAAAGGCTAATGGCGGCCAGGTCGCCGTTTTTAGGCGGTTTTGGCCACTTCCCCGTCAAAAATGAGAATGGGTTCTTCCCCTTTGAGGATGACTTCGGCCGATATCAAACACTCCCTGACCTTTTCCATGGTCGGGAGATCGTACATAATGTTGAGCATGGCGCATTCGAGGATGGCCCTCAGGCCGCGGGCCCCGGTCTTCCGCTTCAAGGCTTCCTGGGCGATGGCCACCAAGGCCTCCTCGGTGAACTTAAGGCTGACCCACTCGAATTTGAAAAGTTTTTGGTACTGGCGGATCAAGGCGTTTTTTGGCTCTTTCAAGATCCGGATCATGGCCGCCTCGTCCAGCTCGGTTAGGCTGGCTAAGACCGGCAAGCGCCCCACGAACTCCGGGATGAGGCCGAACTTTAAAAGATCCTCCGGCTGGCAATCGGCTAAGAGCTCCCCTTCGGAGCGGTCGTCTTGGCGCTCGGAGATGGGGGCCGAAAAGCCCATGGTCTTGACCCCGATCCGGGATTTGATGATTTTGTCCAACCCCACGAAGGCCCCGCCGCAGATAAACAAGATGTTGGTCGTGTCGACCTTGGTCATCTCCTGCTGGGGGTGCTTCCGGCCGCCTTTGGGCGGGACCGAGGCCACCGTGCCCTCGATGATTTTCAGCAAGGCCTGCTGGACCCCCTCCCCGGAGACGTCCCGGGTGATGGAGGCGTTGTCGCTCTTTCTGGCCACCTTGTCGACCTCGTCTAGGTAGACGATGCCCTTGGAGGCCTTTTCCACGGCGTAGTCGGCCGCCTGGAGGAGGTTGACGATGATGTTCTCCACGTCCTCGCCCACGTAGCCGGCCTCGGTCAGAGCCGTGGCGTC
>JAITIH010000179.1 GCA_031279525.1 Deltaproteobacteria bacterium
CGTGCCGGGCTTAGGGGCGGTCAAGCGGGAAAAAATCATCGAGGCCTGGGGCTCGTCCCAAAGTTTACGGCGCCTTTTAAAATTCTTGGCCGCCTTTGGCCTAGGCCCGGCCATGGCCCAGAGAATCATGCGCCGCCTGGGCCTGGAGGCCGAGGCTATTATCCGCCGCGACCCCTACGTCCTGGCCTTTAAGGTCGAAGGCGTGGGCTTTAAAAGCGCCGATCGGGCGGCCAAAGCCTTAGGCTGGCCCGAGAACAGCCCGGAGCGGCTGGAGGCGGCCGTCTTGGTGGCCCTGGCCGAGGGGGCCATGCGCGGCCACGTCTTTTCGCCCTCCGAGGAGCTGGTTAAGGAGGCCAGCCAATTCGCCCCCACCGTGGCCAAAACCGAAATCGCGGCCGCCTTAAGCCGGGCGACCCTAGCCGGCCGGGTGGTCCCCCTAAAAAGATCCGAGCCCGGCGGCCAAGACGTCTACGCGCCGCGGCTGTTTCGGGCCGAGACCTGGGCGGCCAGGGCTTTGTTGGCCATCAAAGACGCCCCGCGCGGCATAGCCGTGCCCCAGCCGGAAAAGGCCTTAGCCTGGGCCGAAAAAGGCTTAGGCTTCGCCTTAGACGAGGGCCAAAGGGCGGCCGCCTTGGCCGCCGTCTCCCAAAAGGCCGTGGTCATAACCGGCGGACCGGGCACCGGCAAAACCACCATCGCCCAGGCCATCTGCCGGATCTGGCGGGAGGTCTCCAACAAATTCGCCCTCTGCGCCCCCACGGGCCGGGCCGCCAAACGGCTAAGCCAAGCCACGGGCCTGGAGGCCACCACCATCCACCGCCTTTTGGAGTACTCCCCCCAGGCCGGGGGATTCGCGCGGGGGCCTAAAAACCGCCTGGACTTGGACATGCTTTTGGTGGACGAGGCCTCCATGCTGGACGTCCTCATGGCCAACCAGCTGTTTGGGGCCCTGCCGGCCGCCGCCAACTTAATTTTAATTGGCGACGGCGACCAGTTGCCCCCGGTGGGCCCGGGCTGGGTTTTGGGGGACCTAATGGCGGCCCGGGTCTTTCCGACCCATCGCCTTTCGACCATTTATCGCCAGGGCGAGCTTAGCCTCATCCCCGAGGCCGCCCGCCTCATTAACCTAGGTTTGACCCCCGACGGTCTGCCCAAAGGCCCGGACGTCGACTTCCATTTCGTGGAAGAGAGCGACCCGCTGAAGATCCGGGACAAGATCCTGCGCTTAACGGTCGAGCGGGCGCCTTTAAAGTTTGGCCTAAACCCAAAAACCGACATCCAAATCCTCTGCCCCATCCATAGGGGCGACCTGGGGACCATGGCCTTAAACGACCTTTTGGGCCAGCGCCTAAACCCCCTTCCCGGCCCCGCCTTAACCCGCTTTGACCTGTCCTTTAGAGTGGGCGACCGGGTCATCCAGAACCGCAACAATTACCAAAAGGGAGTATATAACGGCGACTTGGGCTTCGTCGCCGGGGTCGACCTGGAAGGCCAGGAGCTGGGGGTGGAGTTCGACCAAGGCCGGGTCGTCTATCAAATCTCCGAATTGGACGACCTGCGGCCGGCCTGGGCCCTCACCGTCCACAAGGCCCAGGGCTCGGAGTTTCCGGCCGTCATAATGCCCCTATACATGGGCCACTGCCGGGCCCTTAGGCGCAAGCTTTTGTACACGGCCGTGACCCGGGGCCGCCGCCTGGTCGTGCTGGTGGGCTCTAAGTCGGCTTTGGCCCAGGGCGTCTCCGACTCCGGCGAGAGCCAAAGGCGCAGCAACCTGGCCAACTTCCTAAGGCATGGCCCACCGCCCTTAAATTACGCCCAAGGCTTTTTAGAGACCCAAGGCGACGAGCTGGACTCTTACTTAGGCTTTAGTTAAGCCTGGCTTTAGGGCTTTCGCCGAGCCAAGCCCTAAGGGGCTTTAGTCAAGCCAGGTTTTAGGTCGCGGGCCATAAATGGGCGAATGGACGACGACGAAGCCTATGGAGTCTCGGCCTTAACGACGACTTTTTAGGGGCTTTTTATGATCCTTTACAGCTGGAACGTCAACGGGCTTAGGGCCATCGCCAAGAAGCCGGGGTTTATGGACTTTTTCAACCGGCCGGACGTCGACCTCTTGGGCCTCCAAGAAATCCGGGCCACGCCCGACCAGCTAAGCCCGGAGCTAGCCGAGCCCCCGGGCCGTTTGGCTTATTTCGTCAACCACAAGGCCAAAGGCGGCTACTCCGGGGTCGCGGTTTACAGCCGGGGCAAACCTTTAAAAGTCGTAAGGGAACTGCCAGACCCCAAGTTCGCCCAGGAAGGCCGGCTCGTCCACCTGGAACTGGCCAAATTCCATTTCCTGTCAGTTTATTTCCCCAACGGCCAAAAGGACGAGGAGCGGCTGCGATATAAGCTAGGTTATTACGAGGCGTTTCTGACGTACTGCCAGAAGATCCGTCAAACCAAGCCCGTGGTGGCCTGCGGCGATTTCAACGCCGCCCACCGCCCCTTGGACTTAGCCGAGCCGGAGGCCAACGAGGGCGTCTCCGGGTTTCTGCCAGAGGAAAGGGCT
This sequence comes from Deltaproteobacteria bacterium, assembly GCA_031279525.1. GTDB lineage: Bacteria > Desulfobacterota > Desulfarculia > Adiutricales > Adiutricaceae > JAIROO01. The sequence goes on from JAITIH010000179.1 coordinate 2,549, forward strand.
TTTTTAGACCGCCTGATCGCCGCCGGCTACGTGGACGTTTTTCGGGCCTTAAACGGCGATTTGGCCGGACAATACTCCTGGTGGTCCTACCGCTCCGGCGACCGGCGACGGAACGTGGGCTGGCGCATCGACTATTTTTTCGCCTCCGAGGAGTTGCGGCCTAACCTCGCCAGAGCCTGGCTGGAGCCGACCACGGTTGGGTCGGACCACTGCCCGGTGGGGCTGGAGCTTAGCTTTTAGCCTTAAGGCCGCCGCTTTAAGGGCCAGGCCAGTGGCCTTAAGGGCCAGCGGTTCGGCTTTAGGGCCAGCGATTCGGCTTTAGGGCCAGCGGTTCGGCTTTACCAGCGGTTAAGCTTTAGGGCCAGCGGTTAAGCTTTAGGGCCAGCGGTTCGGCTTAAGGGGCCTTCGGCCGCAGGCCTTGGCTAGGGACCCTAAAAGCCAGGGGCGGCTAAGGGTCCGCGAGCGCCCTTTAAGGGGGAGAGTGTGATAACCTAAAGGGTAAGACTCTTTTTTAAGGGCCCCGGACTGGGGCCGACGCGCGAAGACTAGCCGGAACCTAAGCCTTAAGGGTTACGGAGGAAAGCTTGAGGGCCTGACTATGGACGAAAACGAGTTCGCCCGGAGAGCCGGGGAGTTTTTAAAAAAAGAAGCCGACGAGGGCAACGCCGCGGCCGCCTCTTTACTGGTCGAGGCCATGTTTTTCGGGCTCTTGGAGGAGGCCGACTCCCGAGCCCTGCCCTGGCTGACCAAGGCCGCCAATTACGGCGAGTCCCCGGCCCAGACCCTTTTGGGGGACCTGTATCTCAACGGCCGGGCGGTCGCCCAGGACTCCAAGGAGGCCGCCCGGCTTTACCGGCAGGCCGCCGAATCTGGCCTGGCCGCGGCCCAGTCCAGGCTAGCCGGGCTCCATAAAGACGGCCTGGGCGTGGCCCAGGATTTTGGGCAGGCGGCCCATTGGTACCTTATGGCCGCCGAGCAAGGCGACCTAGAGGCCCACCGGGCCTTGGCCCAGCTCTACCTGGAGGGCTTAGGGGTCCCCCAGGACCTGGAAAAGGCCGCCTACTGTTACCTTAAGGCCGCCGAAATGGGCTGCGGCGACTCCCAAGCCGCCATTGGGGTCTTCTACTCTCTGGGCCAGGGGGTGCCCCAGAACATGATCGCGGCCGTGGAATGGTGGGAAAAGGCCGCCAACCAGGGCCACGAGGGGGCCGACAGTTACTTAAAATCCCTGGCCGAGGCCAATCTCATCGTCGAAAGGCTCCCGGCTAGCCCCCCTAAAGGCCGCCCTAGGGCGACCCCCAAGCCCAAAGCCGAAAAACCGGCCAGGGCCGCCAAGACCCCGAAGGAGCCTAAGGACGTCCCGCCAAACGCCCCCAAACCTCGGGCCAAAAGGAAAAAACCGGACGAAAGCGTGCTCCACTGACCTTATAAGGCCGCCCCTTGGGGGCCTTGGGGCCTTTTAGGGGTGGGCCTTTAGGCCTTAGGGCGATCCTTTTTGGAAATCCCGGCTCTGGCCAAAAAACAAAACTCTGGGCCTTCGGCGACTTAGGCCTAAGCTCTTAGGCGACCGAGCCGAGCCTTGGCAATCCCGGCCCGCCCTCCATAAAAATCGGCTAGATCCATGGAAAAACTGGTCCGACCATCGGAAAATCCGGTCCGACTCTCGGAAAATCCGGTCCGACTCTCGGAAAATCCGGTCCGACCCTCGGAAAAACCAGTCTGATCCTCGAAAAAACCGGTCTGATCCTCGAAAAAATCGGCCTGGCCCCTGAAAAAAACCTGACCCGTTCCTTAAAGAACCGACCTTAAGCCTTCGGAAAAACCGGCTTGACTTTCACCCAAAAAAGGCC
>JAITIH010000236.1 GCA_031279525.1 Deltaproteobacteria bacterium
TCTCCTACCGCCGATCCAGCCCAAGATCTAGCTAAAGCCTCGGTCGCCGAGGCCTCTCCAGCCGCCGATCCAGCCCAAGATGTAGCTAAAGCCTCGGTCGCCGAGGCCTCTCCAGCCGCCGATCTAGCTCAAGATCTAGCTTACGGCCCGGCCGGGGTCGGTCCCGCTAGCCCTTACGAGCGGCTAAGCGAGGCCCAGCCGGTCAGTCAAGATCTTGGCGAGCCTAAAAGGCCTCCTTCCCCCTCGGGCCATGGCCCGGCCTAAGGCCATTATCCTGACGGGCCCGACCGGCTCGGGCAAGACTCGGCTGGCCCTTTTGGCGGCTCAGGCCCTTAAGGCCGAGATCATCAACGCCGATAGCCTGGCCTTTTACCGGGGGTTGGACATTGGCTCGGCCAAGCCCACGGCGGCCGAGCGGCAGATTGCGCCCCACCATCTTTTCGACGTCTTAGACCCTGACCAAGACTTCGACGCGGCGGCCTATTTGGCCTTAGCTCGGCCTTTGGTGGAGCGGCTCAACCAGGCCGGTCGACCGGCCTTGGTCGTGGGCGGGACGGGCTTGTACCTAAGAAGCCTGGTTAAAGGGCTATTCCCAGGGCCGGGCCGGCAGGCCCAGATCCGGCGCGAGCTTAAGGAGCTGACCGAGCGAGGGGAGGATCCCCACGCCGTCTTGGCTCGGGAGGACCCTAAAGCGGCGGCCCAGATCAACCCCAACGACTACGTTCGGGTGGAAAGGGCTTTGGAGGTGTTTCGGGCGACGGGCGTTAGCGTCGTCGACTGGCGGGCCAGCCACCGGTTGGCCGATCGGCCCTTCGAGACCTTGGCCTTGATCGTCGACCGGCCCACCCCGGAGTTGGACCGGGATCTTAGGCTTAGGGCCGAGAGGATGTTCGCCGAGGGGCTAATCGCCGAGACGGAGAGCTTATTAAAGGCGGGCTACGGGCCGGGGCTAAAGCCCTTACGGGCCATCGGCTACCGCGAGGCCGTGGCTTTTCTGGCCGGGGAGGCGACCTTGAGCGAGGCCATCGAAAAGGTTTACCTAAGGACCAGGCGGCTGGCCAAACGCCAGAGAACCTGGTTTCGCGGCCAGCTTCCGGAGGGCCTGTGGGTCCGGCCCGACCCTGAGCTCGTGATTGGCCTCATTAAAGGCTTTTGGGCCGGCCAATGACCGCCGTCCCTTGGCCTCCCTTGATTAAGGGGATTTTAATCAAGCGTTACAAAAGGTTCTTGGCCGACGTTAAACTCTTGGATGGGTCGACGGTCACCGCCCACACCGCCAACACCGGCAGCATGCTGACCTGCTCAGAACCCGGCCGGCCGGTCTATTTAAGCCGGTCGGCCAACCACAAAAGGCTTTACCCGTATTCTTGGGCCATGATCGAGATGCCCGACGGCCTGGTGGGGGTCGACACCGGCCTGCCTAACCGCCTGGCCGCCCTGGCCGCCAGGGACGGGTTTTTCCCCGGATGGCCGAAATACCCCAAAGTCGTCCCTGAGGCCAAGGTCGGGCGCGGCCGGCTGGATTTGCGGCTGGAATCGCCGGAAGGCCCCACCGTCTGGGTCGAGGTCAAGAACTGCTCTTTGGTCCAAGACGGCGTGGCCGAGTTTCCGGACGCCCCGAGCGTCAGGGGTCGGCGCCATTTGGCGGAGCTAGCCGAGCTGGCCCAAGGGGGCGACCGGGCCATCATTCTTATTTTGGTTCAGCGGGCGGCCAGGGCCTTTCGGCCGGCCGCGGCCATCGACCCGGCCTTCGCCCTGGCTTTGGGCCAGGCCGTGAGCCAAGGCGTGGAGCTGGAGGTTTATAGGGTGGGGCTAAGCTTGACTAGGGCCTGGATCGCCGAGAGGCTGCCGGTTTTAACGTGAGGGAATTAAGCTCTTTTTTCGAGCCGCCTTGGCCCGTGCCGCTGACGCGCCCAGAGTTTGACCGTCGCCCGCCCTTCGTGGCGGGCCTGGTCCCTAAAGCCCTGGAGGGCCAGCCGGCCTGGCGCTTAGTCGAAAGGCTAGGCCCGTTCGAGGCGGATCTAGCCCGGGACCTTATTGAGTTCGGGGCCTTTTGGGTCAACGGCCGGCCCCAGCCCGACCCAGAGCGGGCGTTGGGCCAGGGCCAAAAGTTTCGCGTCAACTGGCCCCGCTACGGGCTAGAGCGCTTTTACGAGCCTGACCCCCAAAGGATCGTTTACCAAGATGAGGACGTCTTGGTTTACGACAAGGAGTCGGGTCTGCCCTCCCAGGCCGTGCCCCACGACAATTACAATAACGTCGTCGCTGGCCTAGGGCGCTTGACCGGCCTAGAGTTGCGGCTGCCCCATCGCCTGGACCTCGGGACCTCGGGTTTACTCCTTTTAGCTAAAAACAAAGAGGCCGCCAGTCTCTTGAGTCAAGACTTCAGTCGCGGCCAGGTGGAAAAGCTCTACCTGGCCCTGACCCCCGGGGAGGTCCCGGATTGGGCGGAAAAAACCATCGTCGCCTGCGTGGCTCGGGCCGGGCGCTCGTACGTGGTCCGGGCCGAAGGGCCGGGCAAGCCGGCCACGACCCTCTTAAAAGTCGTGGCGGCTATGGGTGGGCGGATTCTCTGGGCGGCTAGGCCAGCGACCGGCCGCACCCACCAGATTCGGTTGCACTTAGCCTTCGCCGGCTACCCCATCTTAGGGGACGACTTTTACGGGGGAGAGCCTTACGCGCGTTTAGCCTTAAGAGCCCTGGCCTTCCGCTTTAGGCGACCTGGCTCTAGGGAGTTTTTGTCCTTGGGCCCCAAGGAAGAGGAGCTAAAGGAACTTTGGCCCAGTTAGGGGCGGTCGGCTAGATCGCGTAGGGACGCGACTATTTCTTGAAAAACGCCTTCCATGGTGGCCGAGCTAACCCCGGTGGTCTCAACGAGCTTAATGATCAGAGACAAAGCCAGGGATAAGATTTCTTTGGCCCGGGCCGGGGGGAGGGGCCGGGCGGCCGCTATTATGACGCGGGCGTTTTGGGCCAAGTTTTCCGCGACCGAGGCGGTTTTGCCTATCCAGCCTTTGTCGATCTGACAGGCCGTTAAGGCTCCGGCCAGGCGCAAAAGGGGCACCCCGGGCAAGGACTCGCTTTCCGCGAAGATGGCCTGGCCGACCGCGGCCAGGTCGCTTAAGGCTTTGCTTAGGTGGCTAGCCGAAAGCCCTCTCTTCTCAATTAACTTTAGGCACAAGTCACGGGCCAGGGCTAGGACTACGGGCGGCTGGGCCATATTTAACTCCAGCTAGGCGGTCGGATAAAGGGGGGCGGACGCTCCACTGGCCAATTATACCCGATACGCCTCTTTGGCGACTGGCCTTGGCCCGAAGGCGCCCCTTATGGCCTAAGGCCGGCTGGCCTAAAGGGCCTACCCGCCGCCTCCGCCCGCTAAAATTGACCTCCCGGGCCGACTTCTCGAACGAATCCCTAAACCGGAGTATCTAAGCTAACGAGCTAACTACTTGAAATTAATAGATTTATTTTTTTATCAAATTTCTTTGCGGTTTTAGTTCGATGGCGGGAAAAAAGCTCCAGGACTTCCCCAGCTCCCAATTCGCGCAAGCTTAAATAATGAAAAATTCCCCACATTGGCCGGCCGTTTGGGGCTTTCGCCCTTAAGGCCTGGCTTTCGCTTTCGCTTGCGGTCGAGGGCTGGCCAAAGGGCCTTTGGCCAGCGCCTTGGGGTAGGTCAGCTAAGACCTCGGCCAAAGGCCAAAAGCCGCTTTAGGCCCCGACGGCCGCGGCCAAGACCCATTTGGGGGGCTAAAAAAGCTTTGGAGAGAGTCAAATTGGCCGCGCCGCGAGGGAGTTAAAAAGCTAAGGCCTTAGGCTAAAACTTGCCGCCATATTCCTCAGATTCTTGATAAGTTTGGCCTAAAACTGTATTATTGGCCCGTCCTCACCCCAACGAATGGGAACCTTGGCCTTGACGTTTAGTCGATCCCGGGCGAAAGGCGCGAATCATGAACATTGGCTTTATTGGGGCCGGTAAGGCCGGCTTTTGCCTGGGCCAGTACCTGGCCGAAAAAGGCCAGGCCCTGGTCGGCTACGCTTCCCGAAGTCCGGGGCCGGCCCAGGAGGCGGCCAGCCTAACCGGCTCGGCCTACTTTCCCGACCCTATGGCTTTGATTAAGGCCGCCGACCTGATTTTTCTGACCGTGCCAGACGGCCTCATCGAGTCGGTCTGGCTCTCTTTGGCCGACGGCCCGGTCGCGGGCAAGATTTTCGCCCACTGTAGCGGCTCATTGTCCTCAGAGGCTTTCGTGGGCATTGAGAGCAAGGGGGCCCAAGGGATTTCCTTACACCCCTTGATGGCCATTCCCGACAAGCTCCGCTCCCATAAGCTTCTGGCCGAGACCTTTTTCGCCATCGAAGGGCCCGAGCCGGCCTTAAGCCGGGTCTTAGGCCTAGTCGCCTCCTTGGGCAATGAGGTCAGGCCCTTGGACAAAGCCAAAAAGCCGCTTTACCATTGCGCGGCCGCCTTCGTCAGCAATTTTTCCGTGGCCCTGGCTTTCGCCGGGGCCGAGATGCTGGAAAGCTGCGGCCTAGGGGAGGCCCAAGGGGCCCTATTCCGGCTCATGTTGAGCAACGCTCGCTCCATTGGCGAGTACGGGCCAGTGGCCGCCTTAACCGGCCCGGTGGAGCGGGGGGACGCGGGCACGGTGGCTGGGCACCTGGCCGTTTTAAGCGGCGAGGACCGCGAGCTGTATCGCCTTTTGGCCAAAAAGCTCCTAAAGGTCGCGGCCTTAAAGCGACCAGAGCGCGATTACGCCTCTTTAGCCGCGTTGCTCGCCTAAAAACCCGAAAAAAATTCCGGAGGCCAAAGCCTAACATGAGAAAAACCGTCTCGACTTTCGCGGCCGCCAAGGCCAGTGGCCAAAAACTGACCATGCTGACGGCTTACGACTACTCTTTCGCCCGTCTTGTGGACTCCGCCGGGGTGGACTCTATCTTAGTGGGCGACTCCTTGGGCAACGTCATGCTGGGTTATGAGGACACCGTGTCCGTGACCATGGAGGACATGATCCACCACTCTAGGGCCGTCTCTCGCGGGGCCAAGAGCGCTTTGGTGGTGGGCGACTTGCCCTTTTTGTCTTATCAGGTCTCCACCCCCAAAGCCGTGGAAAACGCCGGCCGGCTTTTAAAGGAGGGCCGGGTTCAAGCCGTTAAGCTGGAAGGCGGGGTGGTTGTGGCCGAGCGGATTAAGGCCATCGTCGACGCCTCCATCCCGGTCGTCGGGCACATTGGCCTGACCCCGCAATCGGTCAACGCCTTGGGCGGCTTTAAGGTCCAGGGCAAGAGCGAGGCGGCGGCCAAGAGCCTTTTGGCCGACGCCAAAGCCGTGGAAGAGGCCGGGGCCTTCGCCGTGGTGGTGGAGTGCGTGCCGGCGGGGCTCATGAAAAAGTTGACTGAGT
>JAITIH010000238.1 GCA_031279525.1 Deltaproteobacteria bacterium
AAGGGATCTTAAAAAGCGCGCCGCCAGCGGGGTCGACCATGGCCAGCTCCCCTATGCCCTCAGCCGGCGAGAGCCAGCCTAAGGCCGCCGCCCCACCCCCGGCCAGAAGAAAGGCCCGGGCCACCTTAGGCGGTTTTTTGGCCGCGGGCCCGGGGCTCTTGTGGCTGACCGCCCTCATGGCCATCCCTTGCCTGTCCTTGGTGGCCATGGCCTTGGCCACCCGAGGCCAGTACGGGGAAGTGGTCTGGTCCTTTTCCCCGGAGAGCTTAAAGCGGTTGGCCGGCTTTGGCCTATTTGGCTGGAGCCCGGACATCTTGAAGATTTTGGGCCGCAGCTTAACGGTGGCCGCAGTGACCACCCTTTTGTGCGTGGCCATCTCCTACCCCTTGACCTTCCATATGGCCACTCGCCGCCCCTCGGTCAGGGTCTTCTGGCTCATCCTCATCGTCGTGCCTTTTTGGACCAACGTGGTGGTCCGGACCTACGGCTGGCTCTTGATCTTGGGCCCCCAGATGCCGCCGGCCAAGTTCGCCGCCTTTTTGGGGCTAATACCGCCGGGCTCGGCCCTTTACCCCGGGACCTTAGCCGTCTATTTGGGCATGACCACGACCTTTTTGCCCTTCATGGCCCTGCCCCTTTACTCCAGCGTGGAAAGGCTGGACTGGGACGTCGTCGAGGCGGCCCGGGACCTTTACGCCAACTCCTTTTTGGTTTTCTGGAAGGTGGTCCTGCCTCAGACGAGGCCAGGCCTGTCGGTGGGGATCGTCATGACCTTCGTCCCGGCCATGGCCATGTTCGTGGTGACCGACATCCTTGGCGGGGCCAAGAACATGCTTATCGGCAACCTTATTCAGCAGCAGTTCGGCCAAGCCCGCGACTGGCCCTTTGGGGCCGCCTTGTCATTGGCCCTTATGTTTTTGACTCTTTTAAGCCTTGCTTTCCGGCGGGGCCATCGCCCAGGGCAAAAGGACCAGTTCCCCTCATGAGAACCCTGCCCCGCGCCTTAGTGGCCTACGCGAGCCTGATCCTCCTGTACCTGCCCTGCTTGGCCGTGGCCGTCTTTTCGGTCAACAAAACTCGCTTCGGCCTTAACTGGAAGGGCTTCACCCTCGAATGGTACCAAAGGCTCCTGGAAAACGAGTACATCATAGAGGCCGCCGTCAACAGCCTCGTCCTCGCCTTAATCACCACGGTCATCGCCACGGTTTTGGGGACGGCCTTAGCCTTGGGCCTAGAAAGGGCCCCCTGGCCCAAAAGCTGCGCCCGGCTCTTCGATTCCATCGTCAACGTCCCGGTGGTGGTCCCGGACATCATCATGGCCGTCTCGCTAATTTTGGCCTTCAGCTTCTTAAGGGGCTTTTCCCAGGCCTTCGAGCTGGGCATGGGCACCTTAATCGTGGGGCACGTGACCTTTCAGATCTCCTTCGTGACTTTGGTGGTCCGAAGTCGCCTAGCCTCCCTAAACCCGGAGACCCGGGAGGCGGCCTTGGACCTTTTCGCCTCCCCCGTCTACCACTTCCGGCGAGTGACCCTGCCCTTAATCACCCCCGGCGTCTTGGCCGGGGCCATGCTAGCCTTTACCCTTTCCCTAGACGACTTCATCATCAGCTTTTTCATTCACGGCCCCGAGTCGGTGACCCTGCCGATTTACATCTTCGCCTCCCTCAAACGCGGCCTGACCCCGGAAACCAACGCTCTCTCCACGGTCTGCCTAGTCGCCACGGTCGTCCTGGCCCTTTTAGCCGAGCGCTTAACCCGCCGGCTTTAAAGCTCTTAAAGGTAGCCTTAAAAAAGCTTAGGCTAAATCGGCTAAGGCCTTTTGGTGGGCCGGCCAAGCTGAGGGCCACTAAGGAGACCCAGCCTTAAGGCCGCCGCCCTAGGCGCGAAAGCCCTAGCCGCGAAGGCCATGCGACCGCCAGGCCTATGGCGGCCGCATGGCCCAAAATCCGCCAAACCTGTGGCGGCCAAACTGGCCTGGGGCTGGCCAGGGGCCTCGCTTTAGGTGGGGCTTTCGCCTAAACCAAGAGGCCAGGCGGGCGCCTTGGCTAAACCAGGCGCCTATCTTAGGCCCAACCCGCTAAACTTGATGGCCTCAAGGCCGGCCTCTCGGACCCATTCCAGGCGCTCTAGGCCGACCCCCGAGGGAATGGCGCAGTCAGCCCCTAAGATGTAGCCGTAAGCCCCGGCCTCCTTGATCAGCTCCCGAGCCTTGGCCTTAACCTCGTCTTTGGAGCCCGTGGCCAGAAGGCCGCCCGGGCCGGCCTCAAATCCGCCCAAGATCGGCTTGCCCCCAAAAATCCGGCGGCCCTTAGCCAGGGAGACCTCCTCGGCCGTCACCGACCAGTTGTAGGCCGCGGCCGGGTAGTCGGCGTAAAGGCTTAGGTCGTTTCTGACCCCATTGATCCCGCAGACGTGAAGGATATTCCGGCCCCCGGCCTCCTCGGCCGCCTTTAGGATAGCCTTTTCCCCGGGGGCCAGGGCCGCGCGCTGAAACTCCGTGGAAAAGACTTTCTGGTCCGGGTTCTGGACGCTTAAGTAGATCCCGTCGACCCGGCCCTCGGTCACCACGGCCCGGGCCAGGTTGGCCAGGCCTTGGGCCATCCGGCCTAGGGCCTTGGCGAAGGCCTCGGGCTGGGTCAGGTAGAAGCGCTTAAGGTCGTCTAAGCCCAGCTTAAACCTTAAGCTGGTGATCGGACTAAAAACGTTATAAAAATAGGCCGCGTCTTCCTGCAGCTCTCGAACCCGCCGGGCCAGGGCCACCTGGGCCCGGATCCAGTCGCGGCCCGGATCTAGGGCCGTGACCATGGCTAAATCCAGGGGCTGGTAAAGGCTGGGCGTGGGGTAGAAGAAAAACCCGTCGGTCATGATCTTGACCAAGTCAGGCTTAAACTTCTGGACGAAAGCCTGATGCCCGGCGAAGTTTCGCTCCAAAAGACGCGGGCTCTCTCGCCAGTCCGCGGTCTCAGCCTCGGGCAGAAAATGAAACCAAAAAGCCGCCGGCACCCGGCCGACCGGTTGGCTGTCCAGAGCCGCAAAAATGAGTTCTCGTCGCATGCTGTCCTTTCTTAAGGAGGTACCCATAAGGGGCGCGTTTGAAGGCGCGAGGCCGGCTAGCCGGCCTCGCTCTCCTAAAGCCTTGGCCAAAAAAAGCTCGTTTTGGCTCTAAAAGGCTAAAAATGGGCCTTTTAGGAGTTGCCATCGGAGCCGCCCGTCATTATAATTCCAAAAACCGAAAACGCTAATCACGAATCGCCCGGCCATAGAGGGCTCTTAAGGGTCAGGGCTACCGGAGGCGCGCATGAACTACGAGGTGGCCGTGTTGCCGGGCGATGGCATCGGGCCGGAAGTGACGGCCCAAGCCCAAAAAATCCTGGCCATGGCGGCCGAAATAACGGGTTTTGGGCTCAAGTGGCGGGAGTTCCCATTTGGGGCCGCCTATTACCTGGCCCACGGCGAGGTTTTGCCTCCCGGGGCCTTGGACGACTTAGGGGCCGCGGACGCCCTCCTTTTAGGGGCCGTTGGCGACCCTCGGGTCCCGCCTGGGCCCCTGGAGAGCGAGCTTCTTTTGGCCTTAAGGTTCCATTTCGACCAGTACCTGAACCTAAGGCCGGCCAAAAGCTACCCCAACGTCCCCCTGCCCCGGCCCCTGGCCCCCGGCGAAAAACTGGACGTGGTCGTGGCCCGGGAGAACACCGAGGACTTCTACATGGGCCTGGGCGGCCCCCTAAGCCCAGGCTCCCAGGCCGTGGCCGCCCAAAGAAAGCTCTATAAGTTCTCCGCCTCCTTGGAGATGGCCTTAAGCCCGCCCGTGGCCGGGGCCTTTAGCTTAGGGCTTTTGACCGAGCCCGGGACCCGCCGCATCGCCCAAAAGGCC
>JAITIH010000241.1 GCA_031279525.1 Deltaproteobacteria bacterium
CGCCTTTTGGGCCTTTGGGCTTCATCCGGGCCGGGCGGCCGGCCGGCCGGCCGCGGCGGCTAAGGCCCGGAAACAGAAAACCCTGGCCCCTGGCCTCGTCGCGGTCTCGTTCGCTGACGACCTCAATGACCCCAAACAACCCGTCGTAACCACCCTTGGCCAGGACCTCCCCGGCCCGCATCCGCTCCACGCCCAAGGCCACCAAGGGCCCGGCCAGCTCTTTGAGCTCCTCTAAGGGGGCCTCCAATAAGATTCCATACTCGCTGGGCCACAGGCCCAAGAGACGTTCGTAAAAGGCCTTGACCGCTTGGGTGCCGGGGCCTTGGCCCAGGGCCTGGGCCAAGAGCTCAATCAAGGGTAGGACATGCCAGTCGGGCAGGGTCGGGCCAGGCTCCTCGCGGTCGGCCAGCTCCAGGACCCGGCTTAAGACTCCAATGGTCAAAGGGCGGCCGCAGACCGGGCAGAGGCCCATAGCCTCCCTAGTCTGGGCCGGGGTCAGGGCGGGGCCGCAGTGGGCGTGGCCGTCTAAGTGGTATTTCCCCTCTTCGGGGAAGAACTCCACCGTCCCCAAAAGGCCATCGCCCTGGGTCAGGGCCGCCCAGAGGCCGGCCCGGCTGGGGGCGCCGGCTAAAACCGTGGCCTCGCGGCCCAACTTTTCGGGGCTGTGGGCGTCGGAGGAGGAGACCAAATGGTAGCTGTCCAAGGCCGAGACCAGGCGGTTCATGGCCGGGTCGCTGGAAAGGCCAGTCTCTAAGGCCGTTATGTGGCCCGAAAGATCCTGAAAGCATTCCTCCACCCGATCGAAGCCGCTTTTTTGGCCAAAAAGGGAAAACCAAGGGGTCCAGACGTGGGCTGGGATCACCAGGTTCTGGGGGTCGGCGGTTAAGGCGATCTCCAAGACGTTCCGGGCCGACAGCCCTAAGATGGGCCGGCCGTCGGAGTGGACGTTGCCGCGGGTGGCCAGGGCCTGGCTAAAGCGCCGGGCCGCGGCCAGGTCCGGGGCCACCACCACCAGGTGGATCCGGCGGGTCCGGCCGCCCTGCTTGTAAATGGCGCTGACCTCGCCGGTGGGGACGAAGCGGGTCCCATTTGAGCCCTCCTTTAAGGCGTACAGCCCCTCTTGGTCTAAGGTCAGCTTCTTTTCCAGCTCGTCCAGCCACAAGGGGTGGGTCAGATCGCCGGTCCCGACCAGGGCCAGGCCCTTGCGACGGGCCCAGTGGTCGAGGCTTTCCGGGGTAATGGCCTGGGAGGTGGCTCTAGAGTAGCGGGAGTGGACGTGCAGGTCGGCGAAGTGGCGGCCGACTGGCGGGCTTAGGGGATCCGAGGCGGGCATGGTTATTTTTCCAAGGTCTCCGCGGTTAGGCCGGTCAGGATGGTGGACTGGCCGCCCAGCCAGGCCGTGGGGCGCAAGCCGGCCAGCTCGCAGGTCAAGTTTAAAAGGTCTTGGGCGGTTTTGGGGGGCGGGGCGTCCGAGGGGAGGCCTACCGAGACGGTCAGACCGCTAAAGACGATGGCCGCCATGCCAGGCCTTAGGTCCCGGTCGTCCCGGGCCTCTGCGAGGTCGCGGATTATGGCCACCCCCACCGTGGCCAGGGGCAGCTCCTCAGCCTCTAGGACTCGGCCCAAAGAGGGGTCCACCAGGACCTGGGCCCCTAAGGCCAAGGCCGTCTGGCTCATGGGGCCTGGGGATTCCAGGTTCCAGGCCCGGGCGGCCAGTAGGCCGTTTAAGTACAGGGAGACGACCATGGGGAAGGCCGGGTCCAGGGCCTTATTGGGCCTAGGGACGCGGACCTCCCGGCCGGCGACGGCGGCGGTTAAGGGCTCTTTGGCCAAGGCTATAAGGTCGCGGCGGACTGGCCCAGGGAGGCTAAACTCCTCCGCGCCCCAAAGGGGCCCGGGGGCGGCGAGGCTGAACGAAAGGGCGAGGGCCAGCGGGATGGCCAGAAAGGCCCGGCCGGCGAGGGCCGCCTTAAGGGCGATTTTGGCCAAAGGCGTAGGCTGAGCCTGGGGCTGGGCGGGGGGCGTTATGGCTATCGGGCCAAAGGGGTTCGCGAAAGGCGCGGAAGGCGACGGCGCGGGCTCAGACACTGTAAAGAACCCCGCTCTGGACTTCTAGGCAGGTCAAGGGTCCCCCAAAGACCGCCCCGGTGTCCAGGCCAGCGCGGCCTGGGCAGATGTAAGGCTGACGGAAAGGGGTATGGCCAAAGACCACGGTTTTGCCAAAGTCGTAATCCGACTCTAAAAACTCCTCGCGGATCCAAAGGCAGTCGATTTCCCGCTGATGGGGTAAAGGCACGCCCGGCCGAAGGCCGGCGTGCACGAAGATGTGGTTGGCCGACTCGAAATATAAAGTTAGGTCTTGGTAAAACTGGTAGTGGGTCAAAGGGAAGGGGGTGTTGGCGTTGTAGCTTCTCATGGTCCAGGCCACCCCGTTGGCGGTGAGCAAGAGCTCTTCCTGGCCGGCGATGAAGTTCATGAACATTTGTTCATGGTTGCCTTTTAGGAGAACCACCTGGTTGGGGTGAAGGTTTTTCAGCCCCAAAACCGTCTCCACGACCCCATAACTGTCAGGGCCTCGGTCGATGTAGTCTCCCAGGAACACCAAGAGCTCTTTGTTCTCCGGTCGCCAATCGATCTTGGCCAGCATTCGATCTAGTTTGAGGCGGCAGCCGTGAATGTCTCCGACCGCGAAGATGCGGGGTTCCTCCATGACGTTCCTTTGACAAGTGGGCCTATGGTTAAAAACGCCAAAATTAAGAAAAAGTCATGCGAGACGTCGATCGTTTTATTCTACTCCATTTGGACCTATAAGCTCAAGGGCAAAACTGGAACGGAACTGACCACTGGCCGCCGCCAGGGCCGAAACTAAGGGCCGCCAGATGGCCCCGGGCCATTTCTGGCCAAGGGTCGCTTGGCCATAGGCGACCTGGGCGATAAGGGGCTAGGACGTAAAGAAAGGCTAGAAAAGAAGCGTTATACGAATAAAAATAGTGTTTATAAAAGCGAAATAAAATAAATATAGTCGTTTATAAAAAAAGAGATAAAAATCCAGGCTTTTTAAGGAACGCCCGTCTGGCCCGCCTAAAAAGGGCCGACTGGAGTTTTAGGCTTTTTTAGGCCCGAAGCCCTCCTGACTTTAAGGGCCCCAAAAGTCCTTAGGGGCTTTGGGACCTTCTAAGGCTTATGGATCTTTATAGAGCGTGAAGACCCCCCTGGCCCGGCCTGGGCCAGGGGGGTCTTCCTGGCCCCCCTGGCCGCTAGAGTTCGATTTTTTGGCTTTAGGCCTGGTAAACCGTCCGGCCGCCAACGACGGTCCTTAGGACTTTGGTCCCGGCTATCTCAAAGGGCCGGGCCCGCAAAAGACTTCCCTTGACGACGGCCAGGTCGGCCAGCTTGCCCGGCTCAAGGGACCCGAGGCTTTTTTCTAGGCCCAAGGCGTAGGCCGCGTTGGCGGTGGCCGCCCGGAGAACCTCGGCCAGAGTCAGATCCCGGTCGTTGGCCAGCCGGGCGAAGGCCTCCGGGGTCGGGCCTATCATCCTTCTGGTCAGGCCCACCTGAAAATTGGCCCACTCGTTTAAAGGATCGATGGGCCAGTCGCTCCCGTAGGCCACCAAGGCCCCGGCGTCGACGAATTTAGCGTGGGTCTCCAGGCCCTCGAAGCGCGCCGGGCCAAACATGTTCCTTTGGAGCTCGATTAATTCGTCGGGCTGGCCGGCCCACTGGAAGGACAGGACCGCCACCGCTCGGGCCTGGGCCATCCGCCGGTAAAGGTCGGGGGTCATGACGTCGAGGTGGGCCAGGGCCGGGCGGAAGTCGACGTTCGGGTGGGCTTCTCTAGCCTCTTCCACCGCGTCGAGGGCGATGGCGGCGGCCCCGTCGCCGATGACGTGGCAGTGGGGGTTAAGCCCATGCTTGGCCGCGGCCTTAAAGAGGGCTTTGAGCCGGTCGGCCGAAAAATAGGGCTCCCCGCGCGAGGACCCCCTTCGCCATTCGGGGCTCTCCGCGGTCCCTAGGTTTTCGAAATACGGCTCCCCTAGATAAGCCGTGCCCAAGGTGGGCATGCCGTCCACGAAGAACTTAAGGCTTTTTAAGCTAATCCCAGGCCCGGGCTTGGGCTCGCCCTGGTCGTAGCGCTCTATGAAGGCCTTGGCCGCCAAAACCGCCCCCTCGGCCTCGCTCGCGGTCGGGCAGTCGAGCGCGGCGATTTCCCGGGCCCCGGAGAGCCTTAGGGTCAGCCAGCCTTGGCCCTGGACGTACTCTATGGCCTCGAAAGTCTCC
The DNA here is from genome assembly GCA_031279525.1 of Deltaproteobacteria bacterium. GTDB lineage: Bacteria > Desulfobacterota > Desulfarculia > Adiutricales > Adiutricaceae > JAIROO01. Next base: position 4,279 of record JAITIH010000241.1, read on the forward strand.
TCCAAAGCCCTGGCGTCCATGATGGTCGTAACGCCCTGGGCGTGGAGGGCTTGGAAGGCTGGCCTTAGGACCTGGGCCGCCGCCTCGCCCTTAACCGCCGAGATTTGGTCGTAGTAGCGCATAGCCGGGGCGTCCTCAATAATTCCTAAGGGGCGGCGGCTGTGGTCGCGCAGGATGAGGCCGTCGGGCGGGTCGGGCGAGTCTTGATCGATCCCCAAAAGCCGAAGGCCTTTG